>NZ_JBNCMT010000027.1:23392-76172 GCF_049846925.1 Brevibacillus nigriterrae | reverse complement strand
TTTCATACCTTCTATAACACTTTATCATAATACTGCAGTTTTAACGTTGCTTCATTAATTAACCCCATTCCTTCCAGCATACACGGTTCTTGCATGAGTACTTTTTCTGCCTTGGCAGCAGCCTCTTTATTATCCCATCCTACAACCTCAATCCATTCTTCACTTGTATGATTATAAAACACTTCACGATGGATAAACCCTTCCAAACCTGCTACCATTTCTTGCAGTTTTTTTACATAGTTCATATAGCTTTCTTTGCTAACACCCTGTTTCAACTGATAGGTTACCACTTCTAAGCATGACATCATTCTTTGATTCACTCCATTCATACAGGCAGATTTTTGCTTACAACTTCACTATAGACCTAAATATAGACAGATTCTGTCACCTTTCTGTGTTATATTTTTTCTGAGGTGAGCGGAATGAATAAATCTCAACGACTTCTTGAGCTATTGCTAACAGTGAATACTCGTCAAAAGTATACACTCAAGGAGCTTTCTAACCGTTTTGGGGTTTCTAAGCGAACCATTCTACGTGACATAAACGAATTAAGTTCGCTTGGAGTTCCACTTTATTCAGAATTAGGTGTCCACGGCGGCTATCGAGTCATTAAAGAACGAACGCTTCCCCCGCTTTCGTTTACAGAAAAGGAAGCCACAGCGCTTTACTTTGCTGTTCAATCTCTGCAATATTTTCATTCATTACCGATGGAGTCTGACTGGAAATCTGCACTCGCCAAGTTTTATTCTGTGTTACCTGAAGACATTCGTGAGCGTTTAAATAAGCTTCAGCAGCGACTATTGTTCTGGATTCCTGTCCAAACTTGGGAAGCACCCCATTTAGCTGACCTTCTTGAAGGAGCTATCGATCAAAAAGTTTACCATATTCGCTATGAATCAGTACGTGGGATCAGTGAAAGGGATGTGCAACTGATCGGTTTGTACTCGATGAACGGAAGATGGTACTGCCCTGCTTTTGATTTTCTCAGCAACCAATATCGTCTGTTTCGTGCTGATCGCGTGATCTCCCTTTCCGTAAGCTCAAACCAAGTGCAGAAGAAAAACTTTGATGAATTCCCCATAACAGACTGGTTCAGAAAAGAAATGCAACATGAGGAAGAGAATGAGCGATATGAGTTAAGCGTACGATTGACAAAAAAGGGAGTTCTACTCTGTAAAAACGATGCATGGCTTGCGGAGGGACTTATTGTGACTAAGGATGGAAGTGGCATGATACAAAGGAAAATGACATCTGGTTATTTGGACTGGGCAGCTAGCTTTTTTCTAAGTTGTGGAGCGGAAGCAATCGTAGAGGCACCTTCAGAACTGCAACAAATGATCCGAAGGCACCTTGATGAAATGGCATCCCTTTATAAGAAGGAGGTTAGTAGTGAATGAAAAAAACAATGAATCTGAAAAATATTGGAGCGAAAACAGAGCCATGGTTACGTGAAATTGGTATACAAGGGTACGATGATCTAAATCAGCTCGGTTCAGTGGAAGCCTATAGACGTCTGAAAGAAAAATACCCTGAGAAAATAAACCTTCTTGCTTTATACGCCTTGGAGGCTGCACTTTGGAACATACATTGGCTTGAACTAGCTCCCGAAGTCAAGGAACAGTTGAAGCGGGAGGTCTCTGCCGGAGGTCCTGTTTAAAAGATAAACTTTTCAGTGCTGCAGTTTGGACGATTGACTGGCTTGAACTATAACCAGAAAGTAAGGCACAATAAAACATGGAATTTGAAGTCGCAAGATCGTTTGAAAGGAGAAATAAGGTAAATGGAAAAATCGATTTATTTCGTTGTAGCCTGGTCTGAAGCAAAACAGTATTCGGATGCGCTTAAATCTCTTGGAATTCGGTATGTGATCGAAACACCCGAGGATATCCCTACTATCGAAGCAGGAAATCTTGCCATCGTTTTCTCCAGCCTTCCTATTCGCATGTATGCAAAGGTCAAAACGCTTTTTGGCCGAAATGGGGAGCCCTATTAGGTGCTAATTTTGCCAGACGTAATGCAAGTAGTAAAGCAAAAAGTAAAAATCCGGAGATCATCGCAACGACACCTCCCCAACCAAATAAAGACCAAAAAACCCCTCCTGCCGTCCCACCAATACTGGAGCCCGCATAATAAAAGAACAGATAAAGAGAGGAAGCTTGGGCTTTGTCGTGAAGCGCTCTTCTCCCTACCCAACTACTCGCAATGGAGTGGCTTCCGAAGAATCCGAAAGTCAGGATCGGCAAACCCACAATCTTTATCCAAAGATGAGAATCCAGCGTCAAACAGGCTCCAGCCAGAGTAAGAAACAATGAGAAAAGCAGCACCTTTTGACGTCCGTATTGATCTGCCATTTTGGCCATCCAGACGGAGCTGACCATGCCTACCAGAAAAACGATGAAAATCCAGCCGACCAGTGTCTGACTGAGAAAATAAGGTGCGGATGTCAAGACATACCCCATGTAATTATACAAAGCAACATTACTGCCAAGAATGAGAAACCCGATTCCATACAAACAAAGTAGACCAGGATCCTTCAGATGACTGAACAATGATGCCGTCAACATTCGAAAATCCGGTGAACGTGGATGAAAATTTTGAGACTTTGGCAAGTTCACCCAAAAGATGAAACTGGCAATGATACTGATCAAACTGATCGTCCCCATCGCAATATGCCAGTTAAATAAATCTGTCATCATACCTGAAATGATTCTGCCACATACCGCTCCAAGTGAATTTCCGCTGATATAAAGCCCCATCGCCACACCGAGACTAGCAGGCTCCATCTCTTCTCCCAGATAGGCCATCGCAATAGAAGGAAGTCCTCCAAGTGCAATTCCTTGTAGTACTCGAAACAACAATAACGCTTCAAATGATGTACTGAATGCTGTCAAAATGGATAAGGCAGAAGCAAACAGCAAGGAGATGATCATCACCGGTTTACGTCCCCATACTTCAGAAATCGAGCCAAACAACAGCAAGCTGAATGCTAGTGAAATCGTTGACATGGAAAGCGACAGGCTTGCCATCGTGGGCGTAATGTGAAATTCTTTTGTAAATTCTGGCATTAATGGCTGCGTGCTGTAGAGTATGGCAAATGTATTAAAACCAGCAGCAAAAAAAGCGAGATTGGATTTGCGAAAGGCTGAAGTTCCTTGCTGTATGTATCCCATGCTGGTTAAGACCTCCCTGTAAAGCGTTCTGAATGTACTTTTATACTACCATCGCTGTTTTATGATGTATAATTTATAATAATCATCATTTTAATGCGTGTAGGTAATGATTCAGACAAAAATACAGTACCAGTGGAGGTTTCCCCCATGGAGTGGCAACAACTTGAATACTTTCAGACGCTAGCCAGTTTGCAGCATGTCACACGAGCAGCAGAATCTTTGTCTCTTTCTCAACCAGCCTTAAGCCGTTCGATTGCCCGTTTGGAAGAAGAACTGGGTGTCCCACTGTTTGATCGAATAGGCCGTACCATTCAATTGAATCGATATGGACAGCTTTTTTTGAAAAGGGTCAATCGAATATTGAATGAATTTGATGAAAGTAAAAAGGAGCTCCACGATTTGATTCATCCGGACCATGGAGAGGTTGCCATCGGATTTTTGCATACGCTTGGCACAACACTGATCCCTGACTTAATTGGAGCATTCCGTACTCATTCCCCCAACATCAGCTTCGAACTGACGCAAAATCACAGCTATTCACTGTTGGAGCATCTGGATGCTGGCGAGCTTGACCTCTGCCTGGTTGCTGAACCAACCGAGATGAAATTGCCGATTCAGTGGACCCCACTTTGGAGTGAGGAGATTTTTGTCATTGTCCCCCATGGACATCCGCTTGCAAACGCCGAGAATGTCACGCTGGAGGAAATCGCTAGCGAGCCGTTCATTTCTTTGAAAAAAGGCTATGCCATGCGAATGACCACCGATCGTCTGTTTACCCAAATGGGAATCAATCCGAACATTACTTTTGAAGGCGAAGAAGCAGCTACCGTAGCAGGACTTGTTGCAGCAGGCTTGGGAGTCTCTCTTCTCCCTCATCTAAGAGGGTTGGATGAGAGCAAGATTGTGCAAATTCCTGTCAGTCAGCCAAAATGCCATCGTGTGATCGGACTCGCATTCGTTCAGGGACGTTACTTATCACCAGCAGCTTTGCGATTCAAAGAATTTGTGCTTCATTTTTTTGATAATAGCCATCTCATGAAAGAAGGCCCTTAGGAGTTCTCCAAGGGCTTCTTCTAGGTCTCATGAACTTACACTAGTAAATTGAACAGATTCGAATCCTTGTTAAGCTCACTAAACTGAATGCCTCGTGCTACCATCCGCTCAATCAATGGTTCATAATCATCTCTTTGCTTAAGCTCAATCCCTACCAAAGCAGGGCCATTCTCTTTACTCGTTTTCTTTACATATTCAAATCGTGTGATATCATCGTTCGGCCCGAGGACATGTACCAGAAACTCACGAAGTGCACCTGCACGTTGTGGAAAATTCACCAGGAAGTAATGCTTCAAGCCTTCATAAATCAGCGAGCGCTCTTTAATTTCCTGCATGCGGTCTATATCGTTGTTGCCGCCGCTGATGACACAAACGACCGTTTTCCCTTCAATCTGATCCCGGTAGAAATCCAGCGCGGCTATGGATAAAGCTCCTGCCGGCTCGGCCACAATTGCATTTTCATTATATAGTTCGAGAATCGTAGTACAAACTTTCCCCTCGGGAACGACCACAATATCATCGATTACTTCCTGGCTGATCTCATACGTCAGTTCACCGACACGCTTTACCGCTGCGCCATCCACAAATTTATCAATCTCATCAAGCGCAACCACTTTGCCATTTTCAAGGGATTTTTGCATGGAAGGTGCACCTGCTGCTTCTACCCCAATGATCTGTACAGTAGGCTGAACGCCTTTCACATACGTCCCGACTCCGGCGATCAAACCACCACCGCCGATGCCCGCAAAAATGTAATCGACTGGCTCTCGCATGTCATTTAATATCTCCAGTCCTACAGTTCCCTGCCCTGCAACAATTTTCGGGTGGTCAAACGGATGGATAAACTGCATACCCTCTCGCTCGCAATACGCTACTGCCTCTCGTAAAGAATCATCAAATGTGTCTCCGATCAGAAGTACTTCCACATAGGGACCTCCGAACAGCTTAACTTGGGAGATTTTTTGGCGGGGAGTGGTCGCTGGCATAAAGATTTTCCCCTGTACCTCCATTGCTCGGCAAGAGTAAGCAACACCTTGCGCATGGTTGCCTGCACTTGCACAGACGACTCCCCTTTCAAGCTGTTCATCACTCAGGCTTCGCATCAAATTATAGGCACCACGGATTTTGAACGAACGGACTACCTGTAAATCTTCTCGTTTCAAATAAACATTGCAGTTATAACGCTCCGATAAAATCAGGTTCTTCTGCAAAGGGGTATGGTCCACGACATCCTTCAATAGGTGACCTGCTACAATCAGGTCTTCTAGTTTGATTCTCTCTGTATTCATCTTTTTTTCCTCCACTCCTGAATTCATCAAAAAATAAAAAATCCCGCCCCATGAAGGGACGAGATTTGAACTCGCGTTACCACCCTTGTTCCTGCAAGATCATGTAAGAAAATGATCCCACGGCACCTTATGCGACGTACTATCATACGCGTCCCTCGTAACGGCAGGAAACCGGGGCAGCTTACTAGTTTACATTCAGCTTTCCTTCTCGGAGAGGATTTTCAGCTAACTCCTGAACATTGGCTTTCAGCACGTGGCCAACTCTCTGGGGAACAAGACAGTAGCTTACTCGTTCTCGTCAATGAATTTTTGTTGATTTGTTGATCATAATGTTAAATTATTTTCTATTTTTACACTATTCATTATTCAATGTCAACTAAAGGAGTCAATCAATCAAGAAATTCGTTAATAAAATTTTATTATTCTGATATTGATTTCAGCAATACTCTTGAATAATATGGTAAAAAAACATCTGCCAAGCTTGAAAAGGTAGAATAGGAGACTGATAGAGTTGAAAGACAAGGGAGTTATTGTAATAGATGGTTTTGCGCTTGGCTATCGCATCGAGGGAGAAGGAGTTCCCGTCATGGTTGTGGGAAGTAAGGTCTACTATCCCCGACTTTTCTCACAGGAAATCAAGAAAAAATTGAAGCTGATTTTTATTGACCATCGAGGCTTTGTCCGACCACCACGCCAGTTGAAGCCCGAAGATTACACCCTGGATCGTGTGGTCGATGATCTGGAGACCATTCGAGAAACGCTGAATCTAACTGATTTTGTCATTCTAGGTCATTCAGGTCATGCTTTCATGGCATTGGAATACGCCAAAAAATATCCCAAGCATGTAAAAAAAGTCGTGTTACTCAATTCTGCGCCTTCTAACAGCAACGAAAGACAACAACAAAGCTTCGCCTATTTTAACGAGACAGCTAGTCCCGAACGAAAAGAAAAATTCGAACGTGACATCGCTTTACTCGCCAGCGATATTGAGAAAGAACCTGATAGACGATTCGCTCATCTGTTAATCCGAATGGGTGCTCACAGTTTCTATGATTTTACATTTGATGCAACTGCCATGTGGGATGGCGTCTATACAAATATGCAAATTATCGATTATCTGTGGGGAGAAGCCTTCGCCCAACTAGACCTCGTAAAAGGGTTATCCGATTTGGATAAACCGGTGTTCCTTGGCCTGGGCAAATACGATTATCTGGTCGCTCCCGCCTCCTTGTGGGACTCGATTGAAGACCAATGCCCTCATGTGACAAAGGCAGTTTTTGAGCAAAGCGGACATAATCCGATGTTTGAAGAACCTGATACTTTCGATACACTACTGACCAACTGGATCTACGAAAGGAAATAACGATGGTAACCTTACGTCATTATCAGCAAGGCGACTTTGAAGCATTAACCCATTACTGCTTGCCAAATGAGCAAGCGATTTACACCTCTATGCCTGTAGATGCCTTGAGAGAATGCGAGAAAGATTCGCAACAATGTCCAATCGTGATTTGTTTGAGTGATTCCATTATCGGTTTTTTCGTACTGCATTTTGGAGATTCAGCCAATCGATACACGGCGAACAAACAGGCGGTTATCTTCAAGTCATTTTCTATCGATCAGCGTTATCAGGGCAAACAATTGGCAGTAGACTCACTTCATCTACTGCCCTCCTTTGCCAAAAATCTATTTCCGCAAAGCAATGAGATCGTCCTGACTGTACATCATACGAATCTTCCAGCTATACATTTATACAAAAAATGCGGCTTTCTCGATAAGGGGAATCGGTATATGGGAGAACATGGCGAGGAATTGATTTTGAACTCTTCTCTCGCCATCCCATATGGATAATGCCTTACTTCTCCAACTTGCGGAAATCATCAGTCAAAATTCCTGCAAATCCCCAATTCTCATCCTCAATTTCTTGGATTACAATATGGGTATGTTCAGGTTTTTTGCCTAGCACCTGCACAAGTGTTTGTGTGAACTCTTTCACGATCTGTGCTTTTTGGTCTCTTGTTGCACCCTTCGTTATTTGCAGATTGATGTATGGCATCGCAATGGTCACCTCTGGAAAAAAATTGTTTTGGACACAAGTGCATGATAACATTTTTTTCCACCGGCGACTCTTTTTTTATTAAATTTTATCTAAAATAACCAAGAAGACTCCCTCTTCTATAAGAGGGTGATGAATCGGTGATTTTTGTGCACACAACCGAACGTATGTGCTATACTGTAGGAAACATCTACCAAAGGAGGTGGACGTTCCAATGTTGCACCACAAAGCCTTTCGCTTTCGCATCTATCCTACCAATGATCAGCAATTACTCATTCACAAAACATTGGGATGCTCTCGCTTTGTCTTTAACCACTTCCTTGCCAAATGGAACGTTACCTACAAAGAAACAAACAAAGGGTTGTCTTACAACACTTGTGCAACACAGCTTCCTGATATGAAGAAAACCTTTGCTTGGCTTAAGGAAGTTGACAGCATTGCCTTGCAAACCGCTGTTCGCCATCTGGCGGATGCGTTTGATCGCTTCTTTCAGAAACAAAGCGAAGCTCCTTGTTTTAAGAGTCGCAAGAATCCTGTGCAAAGCTATACCACCAAGTACACCAATGGCAACATTGCTATCGAAGGTAACTTTCTAAAACTCCCCAAGTTGGGATGGGTTCGCTTTGCCAAGTCAAAAGATGTAGAAGGACGTATCCTTTCGGCCACTATCCGCAAAAACCCGAGTGGCAAATACTTTGTTTCCATCCTCTGCGAAACGGAGATCCAACCGTTACCGAAAATGGATACCGCCATTGGGATTGACTTAGGGATCAAATCGTTTGCCGTTTGCTCCAATGGCGAAGTTGTTGCCAATCCGAAGCATCTACGTAAATTTGAGAGACAACTTGCCTTTTGGCAACGCAGGCTCTCTCGACGCACAAAAGGAGGTTCCAATTGGCACAAGGCCCAGGAAAAAGTGGCTTGTATTCATGAGAAGATTGCCAATTGTCGACAGGACTTCTTGCACAAGCTCTCAACGAAGTGGATTCGTGAAAACCAAACGATCTGCTTGGAAGATTTGCAAGTAGCCAACTTGTTGAAAAATCACAAGCTGGCTAAGTCTATCGCTGAAGTGAGTTGGGCAACGCTTCGTACGATGTTGGAATACAAGGCTACCTGGTATCGACGAGATCTAGTGGTCGTGGCGAAGAACTTTCCAAGTAGTCAGCTTTGTCATGTGTGTAGCAGTCGCAATCCAGATGTGAAAAATCTCAATCTACGAAAATGGATTTGTACGAAATGCGGAACTCGCCATGACCGTGACCAGAATGCCAGCATCAATATCAAGCAAGAAGGACTTCGTTTGTTGGCACACGCCAACTAAGCTGCGGGAACCGCAGAAACGCTTGCTAAGAAAGGGAAGAATACTTCTCTGTTCGCAAGAATCCCTCACCTCTAAAGGTGGTGGGAGTGTTCAATTTTGGAACCATCCGCTTGGTTGTACCCGTAAGTTGATATTGATCTGTTTGACCTCGGTGTACGCTTCATACCCATACGTGCCTAGCTCACGCCCGATTCCACTCTGTTTGTACCCACCCCACGGCGCCTCATTAAACGTTGGGTGATAGGTGTTGATCCACGTAATACCTGCACGAAGTTTGCGAATCACCCGCTGTGCTTTTGCTCCGTCATTGGTAAAGACAGCACCCGCCAAGCCGTATTTCGTGCCATTTGCCAGTCGAATCGCCTCGTCTTCGGTACGGAATTTCTGTATGACCAGTACAGGACCAAAGATTTCTTCCTGAACGATTCGCAAATCGGATCGGTGGGCCTCCAATATGGTCGGTTCTACGAAATACCCTTTTTCGAGACCTTCACTCACCATTCGATGTCCGCCGCACAACAGTCGGGCTCCCTCATTGATCCCAAGCTGAATGTAGGAAAGCACCCGCTCCATATGGCTGGCAGAAATCAGCGGTCCCATCTCCGTATTTGGGTCAAGCCCATTCCCCACGGTTATTTTCATGGCACGTTCCACTAAGCGCTCGACAAATTGGTCGTATATGCTTTCTTGCAAAATAAGACGGGATCCAGCCGAGCAGACCTCCCCTTGGTTGGCAAAAATGGCAAACAGCGCATAGTCAACAGCCGTTTCGAAGTCTGCGTCTGCAAACACGATATTAGGCGACTTGCCCCCAAGCTCCAGTGATAATTTCTTCACGGTGTCAGCGGCATTTTTCATGATGGTGATTCCGGTCTCCGTACCACCTGTGAAAGCAACCTTATCGACGAAAGGATTTTTGGAAATTTCATCACCGACCACACTTCCTGGCCCTGTTACCAAATTAGCGACTCCTGGCGGGAGGCCCGCTTTCTCCAGACATTCGAACAACATGATTGTGGAAAGTGGTGTCAAATCTGCTGGCTTTAATACTAACGTATTGCCTGCTGCAAGTGCCGGGGCAATTTTTTGTGCGTTCATCACAAGTGGATAATTCCAACACGTTATCGCACCCACCACACCGATGGGCTCCCGGACGACAAATGCCTGTATATCATCAGGTACATCGTACGTTTGCCCCTGCGGCTTGGTACATAACCCAGCGTAATAGCGGAATTGGTTGATAGCATCTGCTACATCATAGGTAGATTCCCGCAAGGGTTTGCCGTTGTTCAACGTATCGATGCGTGCAAACTCCTCTGCCCGCAGCTCGATCAGATCAGCCACCTTCCATAATAGTTCCGCTCTCTCCCGGGCATGGGAATCAGCCCAGCCTGACTCGTCAAATGCTTCTCTTGCGGCAAGAATGGCTCGTTGCGTGTCATCTCTGTTCCCTTTGGTGACATTGGCAATGACTTCTCCCGTAGCCGGATTCGTCACAGTGAATGTTTCTTGTGAACACGAATCAACCCACTCACCATTGATATACATTTGCTTATGGGCCATCAGTTCATCCTCCGCTCTCAGCTTATTACTTTGCACTCTTTGGCTAACTGTGCGATTCCCTCTTCGATGCAGGCGAGAACATAATCGATTTGTTCGTACGAGATGATGGCAGGTGGTTCGATACGGATGACTGTGGCGTTATTAATCGTGCCGCCAACAAGGATTTTCTTGCCAAATAGTTGTTTGGCTAGTGTATAGCCGAGACTGTTATTGGCAAACTCCATCCCAATCAGCAAGCCTTTGCCACGAACGTCAACGAGAATGTGCGGATACCTTTGTTGAATTTCTTTCAGATTTGATATGATATAGTCTCCTTTTTCCTTCGCCATCTGAGGGATATTCTCTTCCAGAATGGTATGAATCCCAGCGATCGCTCCCGCACAGCACAGCGGGTTGCCGCCAAATGTGGATGAGCCCAGCAAAAACGGGTTTTCTTCCATCTTGCCCCACCATTTGCGTTTCGCTACCATGGCTGCAATCGGCATGACACCTCCACCAAAGGCTTTGCCAAGCGTCATAATATCTGGAACGACATTCCAGTGATCGACGCCGAACAGTGTTCCTGTACGCCCCATACCCGTCTGCACTTCATCGACGATCAGCAAGCATTCGTATTTATCACAGATTTCACGAAGACGAGGCAAATAGTCATCGGGAGGAATATTCACGCCGCCTTCCCCCTGGATTGGCTCTACGATAACCCCGGCAACCGTTTCTCCCGTACTAATCAACATCCGAATGGCTTGCTCAACCGCATCGGCATCACCATACGGAACGTGCTGGAAGCCCGGAACCAATGGATGATACGGTTCCCGGAACAACGCTTTTCCTGAGGCGGAGAGCGAAAACATCGTTTTTCCGTGAAAGCCTCTTTCCGTCGAAATGAAGTACTTTTTCCCCGTTGCCAAACGAGCCAGCTTTAACGCCATTTCATTTGCTTCGGTCCCGCAGTTGACGAGATAGGAATGCTGCAAATCACCTGGAGTAATATAGGCGACCAATTTGGATAAGTATCCTCTTAGCGGATCAACCATTTCCTGACTGTGCAACGCATAACGTCTCATCTGGGATTCCACAGCCTTCACTACTTTGGGATGACGGTGCCCTAAAAGATACACCCCATATCCTCCCAGACAGTCAATGTATTCGTCTCCCATCGTGTCCCGAAAAACTGCACCTTCGTCTTCCCACTCCACAACCGAGAAATCTGTTGAGACTGACTTGCGATGAGACAATATGGCTTTAGTCACGTAATTACTAAAGTTATCAATGGAGTCACTGACGATTTTCTTTTTCTGTTCGATTGTTAGGCTTTCACCCTGAATAAACCCGAGAACCTCACCCGCCAATTGCAACGCTTCTTCTCTCGATTTGCGTTCCATTTCTATCACCCTTTCCAGAATTTGAATTCACTAATTATTTAAGCAATTTCAATGCCAAAAGATATTTATGTACTCTCTCCCCATGAACGAATGATTTCAGCATGCAGTTCGGACACATTCCTTCTCATCAAATGGAATTAAGCAGGCTTATTCTTGAGAAAACATTCTCAAAAAATAGAAAAGCACCAGCCTTTTCGACCAGTGCTTACGTATGTACATTCTATACTTTATTAACTTGCAATATATACTGCCACAGGAGAAAGATCAATAATTTTGATACTTACGCTACCCAGCAGTTTGCCACGGTGGCCAATCATAATTGTGTCGTACCCCTGCTCTTTGGCCTCTTCAATGATCGTCAGTGCGGGTGAGCCAACCTTTACAATCGGTTCTGCTTCCAGTCCGTTTGCACTCAACTGCTCACAGACTTCATCCACGTCTTTCTCAGCTTTGTGAATACATTCGGCGTGCCACTCCCCATACGTGGGAACTTGATCAAGAAGTTTTTTGTCTGCTTCTGGCACTACTGAGATTACCCCGATTTCCATATCCCCGATTCTTTTTCCTAATTCAATTAATTGCTCTACTGCCCTTTTGGAATTATCAGAACCATCATATGCAAACAGCACTTTCTTCATTCAATATTCCCCCTGTGAGAAATCACGCTCTCTGTTAACTATAGCAAATTCAGGAAAATTGTACTACTATTCTTACTCTTCCTTCAAAAACCAGACACGAGTAATCACATTACCTTCTACCTCATACATGGCAAGAGCCTGAAACGGTTCCCGATTGACCCGTCCTGTCAAATGCTCCAGATCCAGCACAAACTTCCCGAACACCGTCCGATTTACTATTTTGCAGTGCATTTCTGGATTGGAGTTGAAAATTTCCGAGTATACTTCTCGTAATTCAGCGTGTCCTGTCATGATGAGCTTTCCGCTCGGATGCTCCAAAATCTGCACATCCTCCGCATAGGTACGCAAGAAAGCCTCTATATCTCTGGCGTTATATGCATCCAGTTGATCTTGAACAACCGCTTCAGGTGACAGTTTATTTTCATTCATTTGTCTAAGCTCCTTTACCCTGGTAAAAATCCGCATTGGCTAATAAACAACTGATCATCTGTGAAATGTTTCGAGAATTGTTCGTGTACATGGTTAATCGCTTCTGGTGCATACCATTTCTGCAAATCTCTCTCTTCGTATTTCTTCAACAAACCTAAGCGAGCAGAACGCTTCCCACCTGAGCCATCGCCAACGAAATTGTCCAAAACAACTCTTGACGTACAAGCAGACAGTTTTTCAACAAACTGATCACTCGATGGCAAAATCGGCGATACAGCAGCCTGGACATCATATCCCGCTTGAAAAAAAGTTCGTAGCGCACGCATTCTGGCAGCGATTGGCGGAGCTTGCGGGGTGAATACTTTACGCATCTCTTCCCAATCGGTCTCAATGGTAATGCTGATTCGTAGTCTGTCTTTTAATCGTTCTAGCAAATCCATGTCTCGCAGAACGAGCGGTGAACGGGTCTGGAGAAATAGATAGTCAGGATGCTCTTCGGTCATGACCTGAATCAGGCTTCTCGTAATCTGTTCCTTGTATTCGACTGGCTGATAAGGATCAGTTGCCGAGCTCATAAAGATCGTAACTGGGCCTTTTTTCTTTGCCGTACGCAATTCTTTACGAAATTTTTCAGCAGCCTGTTCCTTGACATCTACCCACGTTCCCCATTCTATTCCCCGGAATTTCGCAACTGGCATTTCTCTCACATAGCAATAACTGCATGCAAACTGGCAGCCAACATACGGATTCAGTGTATGAGAGTATCCTTGGAGAAAGCCGCTAGCAGGTGTTAGTAGTTTGGAGGGAGTTCTTCTATCTATTAACATGTCTTCACTCTCCCCTGGATATGATTTCCTATGTTAAAATAAAATACAGATTGTGGAAGGAGTTGATAGAATGTCTTACCGTTACAAAGTAATCGTCCAAAAATGGTTTTCTGGCGTTTTTACCGCTGGAAATCATCAGGCAGTTGACGAAGTATGTGATGTTGACATGATCGTTTACTCCCAGGGTCACGACGAAGGCTTTAAAGGCAGCGGCAAGTTCAAGTCATGGCTCGACTGGTATTGCACCTCATTTGTAGACCGAGAGTGGTTTGTCCACGATATCATCGAACAGGGCGACAAAGTAGTTGCCCGCTATTCTGGATATTCTACCTACAAAGGTGGGCTCTTGGATATTCCTGGTGAGGACCAACGAATCAAAGAAACAGGGATTCTTATCTTACGAATAGAGGATGACAAAATCAAAGAATTATGGTGCGAGATGAGTGATCTGCAAGTCATCCAGCAACTGGGTCACTTAACGGGATATAAGTAACTATCGTACATCGAGCAGTACTTTTCCGGTACTTTGTCTACTTTCTACCCAGTCGTGTGCTTTCGCCGCGTCTTGTAAAGAAAACCGCTTCCCAATCCGGATTTGCAAGCTTCCATCACTTAAAAAGCGAAATACTTGTTCAGCCGTTGCCCCTATCAAATGCGGCCGCATTTTGCGAGTAGTTCCAAAGCTGAATCCAAGAACAGAGCGGCAGCTAGCATGCAAATCTACTGTTTTGAACGATCCAACTTCGCCGCTCGAATTGCCAAAATGAACAAGCCGACCATAGGGAGCCAGACATTCAAGGCTGTTTTCAGTTACTCTGCCTGAGATGGAGTCCAGAATCACGTTGGCCCCTTGACCATTTGTTACTTCTATTACTTTATCAGAAAAGATTCCATTTTCATAACAGATGACATGGTCGGCACCTGCTTCTAATGCTATGGCTGCTTTATTCTGATTGCTTACAGTGCCAATTACTGTCCCTGCACCGAGCCGTTTGGCTAATTGTATCGCTGTCGTCCCGATTCCGCCTGCAGCGGCGTGAATCAACACAGTCTCTCCTGCTTCTATTCTCGCCACATTCGCTAACAAATTATAAGAAGTAAAGGAAACAACCGGACATGCTGCAGCGATCTCATAATCTAATTCATCAGGTATGACGAAGGTTAGCTTTTCATCTGCTACAATATATTCGGCATAAGACCCGTTCGCAGGGAAGGCAATCACACGTTGACCAGCCTTCAAATGCTGTACCCGAGAGCCTACCTGCTCAATGACACCTGCGGCATCGAGACCTGGGATAAAAGGCAGTGTGCCAGCTCCCTTTTTCCCGTAGCGAGATTTGATATCGGCAAAGTTGACACTCGTTTTTTGTACCCGGATCAACACTTGTGTCGACTCGATGGTTGGCATCTCAACGTCAGAATAGATCATATTTTCAGTCCCGCCAAACGCAGTGACCAGAATTGCTTTCAATTGGATTTCCTCCCCAGCATTTACTTGTCTTCGTATTCAAAATTGCATACTCTTGCAGAAATGAATGGATCTTTGGGATACTCAACCTCTACATCGATCGTATAAGTTGCAAAAGGCTTTTCATAAGAAATGAGCATCGGTTCTGATATAGCCTGAACACGATAGCCTTTTGTGAACAGATAAATGCCATGTGTTATTAAGGCCGACTTCTGGTTTCCCTCTTGTTTTAAAGGGAGCACGACACCATTCATTTCTATTGGATGTAGACTTGCCTCGGATAAGGATGAGTAATATCGATTGATTTGGGTTCTTGCCTGTCTTCCTTCTCGACCAGGGTCTTCAAATTCCGGTTTTTGATAACAACCTGTCAGGGTTACCAGCACCAGCAATAATAGGAGAACCATGTATCCTAAAACGCTTACTTGTTTCATGCTTTGCCCCCTCTCCACAACCACATTTTACCATAGGATTCTGAAGTTAAACGGAGGTCATTATGTTACGCTATTTCTTTTTGAATGGGGACAGCCCATACAAGTTACTAATCAAAGCCTTGATCTTCTCACTGCTCTTTACCCTTTTGGTTCTCTTTCTTTTACCGATGGCATCAGGCATGATTCTCACATACTTTTATACGCCCGACATCGTCAACTCCTATGAAAATGTACAGTATTTGCAAAATGAGGTCTCTTTTGGTGTAATCAATCGTCCTGACAAAAGCGGTGTCGGTATTTTCAGTTTATTGTTGCTTGGACTTGGTTTGTACGGATTGCTTTTGTTGCTTGTCAGGAAATTTGTGAAAGAAAAACAATAAACTCTTGGACTTTGGTGAATATCATATCCGGCTCAGCCTCGAAATGAGTGCTTTGATAAGTCGATAACCACTGGACTCCGACTGTTCGTACACCTGCTGATTTGCCTGCCTGGATATCAGCATTGCTATCACCGACAAAAATGGCATCTTCTTTGGGAACCTCCAGCATGGATAACGCTGTCCTGATGCCTTCCGGGTCTGGCTTTGGCTTTTGTACATCATCTCCAGTAATAACAACGTCAAAATAATGCGCCATGCCAAGAGAATTTACTGAGATATCGTAAGCGTTTCTACTTTTCCCTGTGATGACTCCCATACGGATGCCTTTTGAATGTAATAAATCTAGCAATTCTAGGATTTCTTTAGCCGTTATTTTATTTTCAAGATGCCCCTGCTCATAGATTCGGTAATAATCTTGAATGGCTGCTGAAACATTTGCTTGATTTGAAAAGTTTTTGGCAATAATTCCATCTTCCGTTGGGCCAAACATGGCAATGATTTCTTCCTGGGAAACTTCCCGTTGCTCATACTTTTGAAATACGTACTGAAAGGCAGTAAAAGACAATGGCAATGTATCAGCTAATGTTCCATCAAAATCAAATAATACAGCTTTAATACCCATGTATTTCACACCTGCTCTCCTCCACAAAATGTAACTCCCATTAATTTTACAGCCAAAACATGGAAAATGTATCTAAATATTTCTCTCACGTTTATTCTTCTGTCCGATCGATTGTAAGGCCCTCCACATGCCTTTTTTTCATGATCCGTTCCTTTTTCCTTGTCTCTTTCGAATCGAAGACAATGGCCATATCATAGTTATCTGGATACAGTTTTTTACTCTTAATCTGGAGGGCAAGCCGTTTCTTGTTGATTTTTAACTTCTTTTGTCCCACCATGACACCCAATTCACCTTTATGATTCTCCAACTCGCAGATGATGCCATACGTCTTAATACTGCTGATGTAAACACGATCGCCAATGGAATACTCCGCTTCACTCACTGGCTCCCTTGGTTTTTGTGACTGTTTTTTGCTTAATTCTTCCTCCTTCTCCCGCTTTTCTTGTTGAGTAGGCCTGTTGTCATAATCCTTTACTGGTGCTTCGAAACTTGATTTATCATACACTTTTGTTTCCTTATAAGTAATTTCATGTGCTCTTTCGATTAATGCCCGAGCCATACCTAAACGGAGCGCAATGGGAAACGCCTGACTTTTTCCCGCTTTTCCGATACGAAGGCGGTAGAGTGGTCGCAGCGTCTCCAGGTCAAATTCCATAGAACCGTTCTCGAAAGCCGCCTCCTTTTCAGCGAACTCCTTGATTTCGCTGTAATGAGTGGTGGCAAGTATGGTAGCCCCTCTGCGATTCAGTTCCTCCAGAATGGAGATTGCTAAACCCATCCCCTCCATTGGATCTGTGCCAGTTCCAAGCTCATCTACAATGACGAGTGTTTGAGGCCTTGCACGCTCAAGAATGCTAATGATATTACGGATATGCGCTGAGAACGTACTGAGAGATTGATCAATACTCTGACCATCTCCTATATCGACCAGAATGTCCTGGAAAACAGGAAATTCACTATCCTCTTGAACGGGGACGTGCAATCCCGCCTGAACCATGATCGCCAAGAGTCCTACTGTTTTGATTGCTACCGTCTTGCCTCCCGTATTCGGACCCGTGATGACTAAAGCTGTATAACTTTTACCAATGGTAACATCAAGCGGTACTGCTGATTCTCCGATTAGGGGATGCTTCGCCCCCTTGATGCGGATGGTATTATGTCTGTTCAGCGTAACTGCTCTCCCTTGGAAGGATCTGCTTAACTTCGCCTTTGCAAACAGAAAATCGTAGTGAGCCATTGTCTCGATATTGATTGATATCTCTTGTTTGTATTCCTCTACCATGCTCGTCAAGTAGATAAGAATTTTCTCTTCCTCAACCTCTTCTTCTGCTTTGAACAGATGTAGCTCATTTTGCAGCTTTTTCACTTCGACAGGTTCAATAAATACCGTTTGGCCGCTTGCTGAACTGTCCAGTATGTTCCCTTCTATGTGTCTTCTGTGCTCTTTCTTGATGGGAATGACATACCTGCCATCGCGCATGCTGACAACACCATCCTGAATGTAATCACGGTATGCCGAAGACTTCAAGATACTGTCCAGTTTCATTTTGATTCGATCTTCTATCATACGAATTTTCTTGCGTGCCTTGGATAGTTCTTTGCTTGCTTGATCATCTACTTTTCCAAAGCGGATGCACCGCAAGATTTCTTTGGACAAATCGTCCAGGTCATAAATAGAACATGCATAGCTGCTCACTTGTGGGGCCAATGTTTTTTTATCATTCATATATTTCTTCAGCTTTTTCCCTGTTTCCAATAAACCCTGTACGACCATCAGTTGATCTGGGTGAAGACTTGCTCCCTTCCCTAATTTCTCCATCACCTGCTCGATATCGTGAAGACCATGAAGAGGAACACTTCCTCCTTTATCCACGATTGCTCTGGCTTCGGTGGTTTCATGCAATGCATTTTCAATGACTACCAAATCAGTGTAGGGTTGGAGCTTGCGCACTTTTTCTTTCCCTTGTTCTGAGATGGCAAAATTCATCAGCTTTTCTTTTACCAAGTCAAATTCGAGTGTACTGATTGCGTTTTGATTCAATGTTGAGCCCTCCTTGAAATCGATTAATGAAAACACAAAAAGGGCTGCAAACGAACACTCGCTCGTTTGCAGCCCAAGAAATATCGGTATGCAGGTGTATCAAAATAAAGGTATAAAGCCAGTGCAAAAAGCGTGGATTCATAGCCTGTATTTGATATCCGTCCCGAAATTGATCGATGCGTAAAACAGTGTCCTTAACTATCGTGGCTCTCAAAAAGATTCCTTGAAGAATCTCCAAAAGTGAACATACGAAACAAGCATGCAAAGATGTGCTTTTTTGCATGGATTCACTTTCTTCTTAAAGCCCTTATGAAATTCGATTAGTTAAGAACAACCACCGACATCAACACAACTCCCTTGTTTTCATTAAAAAACATTGTATAACATTATTTTCCTTTCAGCAACCAGTGTACCCATAAGGATGAATCTCACCGATTGGTGTTATATCAGCGTGTGTTCTTTTCTTGGAAAGGATGAAGAAACTTATCAGGAATTTTTGTTTCAAATCGTAGCTTTTGCTTGGTGGTAGGATGCGTGAATGCGAGCACCCTGGCATGGAGCCCGAGACGTCCAATTGGATTTTTCTTCGCACCGTACTTTTTATCACCTACAACCGGATGTCCAATATCTTTCATATGCACACGAATTTGATTCTTTCTGCCTGTCTCCAGGTTCACTTCCATCAGAGAATACTCACGATTCGATTGCAGCAACTTGTAATGGGTGATTGCTTTTTGACCGTCATTTGGCTTTTGACTGGAATACATCATGAACGTTTTGCTTTCTTTCAGCCAAGAAGTAATTGTCCCCTCAGTACGTTTCACAGTCCCTTCAACCAAAGCGACATACGTCCGTTCCTCAACTGCTTCGTTCCAGGAATTTTGCAGTGCTTGCTGTGATTTTTCATTTTTGGCAAACATCATGACCCCAGAGGTATCCCGGTCAAGACGGTGAACAATAAAGATTCGATTCTTGGGATTTTCCCGGCGGACATGCTCCATCAGTTGTCGGTACGCTGTCAGTTCTTTTTCGTCGGGCGATGCAATCGATAATAGCCCTGCGTCTTTTACAACAACGATGATGTCCTCATCCTCATGCAAAATTTTCAGCCCAAACAGCTTCACTTCTTCCACTGGCTTTCCCCATTGAATCGTTACTTGCTCATCTGGCCGTAACAGGTAATTATATTTGGTAACCACCTGATTGTTTACGGATACCTGACCACGGGCAAGGATGGATTTGACCGCATTACGTCCTCGGTTTGACAACTTGTCCAGTAAAAATGCCATCAACTCCACTGGCTCTTTTACTATCAGTTTGGTCACTTTTTCTTGTTGTGAATTTGACGATTTATCATGTTTTCGCATTATGTGCTCCCTTTGCCATACTTTGAAATAGGATTGATGAGTTCTATATGAATCATACCTCTTCTTCGGACTTTCTGCATTCTTGTTCGTATTGGACGGCCATAATCAGGAAACTACTATCATAACGTATCTTTGCTGACTTCTCCATCTCTCAAGAAGATCGATGGATGAATTCTAAGAAGCAGTGAGAATACATTAGAAACATAAAATGATAGTGGGAGGTATTTTTAAAAAAAATGAGTAGTGTACCATATGTGATTCATATTGGAGGCAGTCTCTATTTAGATAGCAATGGAAATATTATTCAAGGACCACCCCCAAATAGACCAGCTTATAATGCTCCGTTTGAACTCCCAGTCGATCCTAAAAAGGTAAGTGATGCACTAAAAGAGGTTAAGGACGTACTCAAAGATATTAATAAGAATAAGAATAAATATCATGAGGATACTGTCAAGATTTTCAACAATTTGTCTGTTCCTCTTGACCTCCTAGATGTTCTCAATGTTATTGGAAAAATTGCTGGTTATGTATCAGTGGCCGGATCTGTACTTTCCGTTGCGGTTGACCTTGCCAAAATTTTCGGTTTTCTTAAAGAGGGTCCATCAGCATTAGAGTTACTGGTTCAAAAGAGGTTTGATGAGCTTCAAGAAGCTGCTTATTCAAACCAAGAAACGACGAGAGAAATCCTTTGGCAGGGATTTTTCGATTCTAGAGACTTCGCTAATACTGTCAAAGAATACGTTGAACAACTGAACCATACAAAACCTAGCATAACACAGTTGGAAAATGATCGGATCATACTACACAATTCACACTCAGTTCATAGAAGCAATATCAGCTTATTATTAAATCCAAGAACCTGGTTCTCCATGTTCAACCAAAACGAGCATACTTTCGTTTGGGGTAATCTTCCTGGTATTTTGTATACAATGCCTGGTGGTCCCAGTAGCGCTCCGCTACAGGTGACGATGCCGAAACAAAATGAGAATTATTTTGATCATAGAATCATGGTTCCGATGGTTTCAAAGGTTATAGGCGATTACTTATACGGTATCCGAGGCATCTCACCTGAATACCGTACAACGAGTGAGTTCCAAAATAATTTAAAAAGTTTGGCTAAACAAGTCTCAGTTCTTGCACAGTCAATGCGTCAGTTTGTGCTGGCACGTACAATCTATTCACCATATCATTTTTCAAGTATTGTATTATCCGAAGATGAGGTAACATATGATTCCTATGATTGGTTACATGGTATATTTAAGGTCAGAGTGTCCCCTTACTGTAGGCTTTGGCCTGTAGGTGCACTGGATCTTCGGTATCATAATAACGATTTTTTCGGTAACTTCCACGTTACTTTGGGTAGACATATTCCATCAGAAGAAACAATTCTTTCTGGTTATAAATCCACAGAAGGCTTGATGAACGGACAGTGGATTCCGCCAGCCATTCTGGAAGAACTTCCCCCTACTCCTGGTATTATTTCTAGTTCTAGACTTTTTATCATCAAAAATCCAGAGGAGTGCGCCGAGGCGGCTAATGCACAATCCAAAAGTGACTATGCTAAACTGCTCGCGGTAAGCGGATATTTCGAACTTCTTCATCTAGAAACTCTTTTACGACATGAGTCAACAGAGCCTGATCAGAGTCAGACAGTACATTGTAAAAAACCAGGCCTATGGCGTAATCCCCTTCAATCAAGCAACGTCACCGTTGAGAGTGCACATATCATAGGTACTGGTATTATCAAGTCAAGTGCCGTCCGAGAGCCTCAGGAATTCTTTGCAACAGCTTCGATAAGAACGCAATCCATCAAACGAGCAAGACCCGTACAATACAAAATCAAGTTGCGTACTTTGAATTCGCTTGAGCCGGAGTACACGCAGTTCCAATGGGCACAATATGTACCTGACCCAGACGAGCCCGACTTCAAGAAACTTGAATTGATTCAAACTTATGCTGATCTTGACGAAATCACTTTAATATCAGAATGGACATCAAGTCCTCGTGACAAATCCATTCGCTTACAAGGTACCGCTGAACTGACAGCAAAGACATTCGATTGGTGGATTCCTGTGAAGACAAAATCAATATCACCACTTTTACCCATACAAGATTTTGAGATTAGCAAAAAACTGTTAATACCCTCAACTATCTTACCTATTGAAATCGATGTTATACCGACTCACGTGATCGGGAAGCCAGGCGATCAAGATTGGGAAGGCGAAAAACGTGATTTGAAGAACCAAAAGGTCAAAATCGACTACACTTTGGAATGGACTAAAGATCGGCTTACTGTGAGTATTAATAACAACCCGGAGTACCGCAATTTTGTGGTCTTTGTAGTGATCGAAGAGCTATTGATTGGTTCTGGGCAAGTGTTACATACAGCGGTTCCAATCCCAATCAATGGATTGCTTACGTATGTTCCCCAAAAGTTTTTTGATGAAGAATTTAAAGCCTTAGCAAAAACTATCCAAATTATTTTTAAAAATAGCAGAAGGTATTACGTGGAAAAACGAATCCCGAGTCCTCCTGAACCCATAGAAAAATGGCTACGTCTTGATGATCTTTCTGTTAATATCGACAGCATCAATCGATTTGTACAGCTCGCGGAAAAGCACGAACCTGAACTCCTTAAAGAAATAATGTCATCAATTGAGGAAAATCACTAGTATTTGTATTTTTGTAAAGCGTTTGGCGGGGAAGTGTTGAGGTCTTTCACTTTTTACAGAAAAAAGAGCACCCATGCGTGCTCTTTTTTTCCCTACAGCTTTTGCACTTGTACATAGGGAACTTTTTTAATTTCATACGTATTGGAAAGTAAATCTTCCGTGATGATATTTAGCTTGAGCAAACTGGTTACCTTGGATGTGTCCACCTTGGAGAGCAATCTCCAGATACTAGGGTCCGGCAATGCATTGTATAGTTTGCTGTCATCGAATTCCCTTTTCTCCTGAAAGGATACCTTTAATTGGTACTCTCCTACGTCTAGTTTTGTCGGTTCAGGATGTTCGTCCAGGATCTGCTGGCGCAAGTTGTCCAATTCTTCGTCCATCTGTTTCTTCAAGGCTTTCAATTCATAATAACGTGCCAATTTTGTTTCCATACACATACCCACTCACCTCGAAGTATGTGTATGTATCCTAACACTGGTCTAGAACCTAACCTTGGTTATTATGAGTACCCTTGTTTCCGTTCTGTTTATTGGAACGCTCTGTCACTTCTGCAGCTTTCCCTTTTGAACTCTCCTGATGAATATTGATATTTTTGTTCTTGGACATGTTGGTCACTGCCTTTCTCCATATGGTTCCATAGTAGTATATCCAGTTTCTTTTATTACAACTCTTAGGCAAAAAGTGTCGGACTATCTGCTTATTTGTGGATTTTTGATAGATTCTAGTCTAGTAATCAGGTAAAATTTACTTGTACTATTTATCATCTATCAATCGAGCCGTGGTGAAACTATATGAACAATACAAACTATCGAATGATTTGTTGCAGTCTGTTACTCACGCTATTATTACCAACATCTACATATGCAGCTTCCCAACCTGCAACAACTACATATACTGTTGCACAAGGCGACAGTTTATATAAAATCGCCAAAACCTACCAGACTTCTGTACAAGAGTTGATTGCCATCAACCATTTGGCAACGGACAAATTGCAAATCGGTCAAGTGCTTCAACTTCCTGCTAATTCGGGTGCGAATCCAACTGCCTCGCAGCAGATACCCAATCAACCGGTAAAACAGCCAGTAACAGCCTCTTCTGTAGAACAACAAGTAAGAACCTCTTCTGTAGGACAACCTTCTGATTTGCCTGCCCTCGATCAAGCTTCTCAAGCAAAGCAGGCAAGTGTTTCTGTCCCCTCATTGAATGTCCGAGCAACTCCATCTACGAGTAGTGAAATCGTAGGAAAATTGTCTTGGGGCACATTAATTGATATTGTTGAAATCGGCGCTGAATGGAGCAAAATTACATATAACGGAAAAGAAGCATACGTAGCTACTCCTTACATCACCTACCCCGCTGTCCAATTCACAGCAACGGATGCTGACTTATCTACACTTCAATCCATTGTACAGCCATTGCTCAACACCCGTTATGTCTCCGGTGGCTCTACTCCAGACGGCTTTGATTGCAGCGGCTTTACTTTGTATGTATTTCAACAATTAGGAATTGCACTTCCTCGCACATCTGAAGAACAATTTACGATTGGTCAGGAGGTTTCTCTTGATCAATTGCTGCCAGGTGACCTCTTGTTCTATGATTCGTTGAACAAAGGCAAAATTTCTCATGTCGCTATGTATATGGGAGATGGCATGATTGTACATGCCAACGGGTCTGAAGTGCGTTATGAAAAAGTAGCAAATATGCACAAACTATATCCGTACTATGGTGCCAAACGCTACCTGGCAAAAGGAGAACAACAGTGAGTCAAAAAGAACTGGAACAAAGAATCATAGAACAGTACCAGCGAGACGAGGGAATGATGATTCTTGTATTCGCTCAATGGTGTGTGAATCATGGCCTCGATCCTCAGGAATTATACCACCGAGCATACCCTGCCCAACCAGAGAATGTACACTTGAAACAAGTACTCGAGCTTACCGTATCAAAAGAGGAATCCGGTGACATCCCCGACGAGACACTCCTTGGCGTCCTCTCTTTATTTGGTAACGAAGACCTCGCCTTCGTGGTTACTGAGGAGATTGCGAAACGTGATGCGTAGCACGCCATCTCGACTCGCAGCGACGACAGTAGCCTTTGCGCAAGCGGAATTGCCTGTATGACTTTTCTTTTTTGCAGCCTCGACAAATTCTCACTAACGAACAACTCTCCCCCACAAACGATGGGGGTTGATTTGTTTCTAACGGAACTTGATCAGAGTACAAGAGAAACAACTTGGCAGTGTTGATTGCATCAACAATCGCACTGTGCAACCTGCCTTCCACCTCAATATTCGCAATATCCAATGCCTTCGATAGTCCCATCTGATTGTTTGGACCAAGTAATTTGGAAATCCCTGTTTGAATATTGTTTGTATTTTTCAACCAATCATAGGGCATGCCGAATCGAATACAATGTTCCAGAAGAATCCGCTTGTCATCAGGTCCCCACGCACAGAAATAATAGTCGTCACCCATCCATTCAAGTAACGCTTGGATTGATTGTTGAAACGAAATGGCATTCTCTACTTCCTCTACGCTCATCCCGATAAAAGAACGTGTCCGTTTATCGAATCTGCCCCGAATTTGTGGAAAAACATAGCATTGGAAAGAATCCACGATTTGACGGAGGTCTGGATCAATTTTCACTGCTCCGATTTCGACTACTTCTGGAATTTGCCCTTTTTGATAGGTATAGGTTGTTTCTAGATCGTATATGATGATTTGCAACGGTATCATCCTTTCCACATATCAGCATACCAGAGTAGTAGGTCAGTTAAAAGCGCCTCCGCATCAAGACGGAAGCGCTCCAAAAATAGCCTACAGTAAATCCTACTTGGTTATAAACATCTGAGTCCAATAATACCGATAACTTCCTCCAGAAGCATATCCGACACCAATTTGGGTAAAGGTGGGATTGAGGATATTTTGGCGGTGTCCTGCGCTATTCATCCATCCTTGCATCACTTGTGAGGCAGTCGTTTGTCCTGCAGCAATATTCTCCCCGGCCGCTCGATAGGTAATTCCAAAATGTCTCAGCATATCGAATGGAGATCCATACGTAGGAGAAGTATGGGAAAAATAATTTTTATCCCTCATATCGGCTGATTTGTACCTGGCAACTCGTGAAACCTCCCAGTTTATCACAAGAGGACGGAGTCCATTTTTTTGACGTTCCGCATTTACCAACCGTACGACTTCTGCTTCAATTGATTTGACAGCAGTGATCAACGGCACCTTGACTCTGTCATTCGGATAAATGAGTCGTGGATTGGGAAATTGAGGATTGGCAGCAATGATTTCATCCAGTCCGACCTGATATTTCACGGCAATTTTCCACAAGCTGTCGCCTGGTTGCACGATATATGTATCGTACGTCGTTTGAGCCGTAACAGTACTTGATCCTATACTCCCTGCAACAAGTACGACTAACAAAAGCCAAATCAATCGATACTTCATAGCTCTTTCTCGCTCCCTTTTTTCATGAACTCGGTTACTGTACTAGGATGAGCGAGAGTAAGTGTTCCTATGTAATTATTCCCTAATCTTTTTCCGCCCAGCAAATCCTTCTTCAAGCGAGTGGTAGTGAGTCACCATTGATTCTCCCTGTCTCCAGCAAAGCAGGACTTCCTCTCCCTGGAATGTAGAGGGAAAATCAATTAATCCCAAATCAACATCCTTCACATGTACACCTGTGGAAAGAATAGACTTCACATGCATGTCATATTCAATTTGCATGAACTCCAATCTGCACTCCAGTTCGAACTTTTTTGCTTCTACGTCCGTTGTTTCCTTTTCCTGTTTGGAGCGCACACGTACTTGCTGCAATTCCTGATATGTTTTGTAAAACTCTTTTTGAATGCCTTGTAGTGACTCCAATTCAGCCTGTAAAAACGGTAAAAGTTGATTCGCCTCTTCTACCGTAAAATATTTTTTGTTCATGGCCCCAACTCTCCCTGTTTTCAATAAGTCATAGTAAAAAAAGAACCTCTTCCAAATCCACGAGGTTCTTTTTCTGTATTATCTCAATTTTGGCTAATTTTGTATACTCTTAGACTGCTTTTTCAGTTGTTTTTCTAACAGGTCTCTGAAATCATCCACGGTTAATGGCATGCTAATATAGTACCCTTGAATTTGGTCACATTGCTGATCACACAGAAAATCAAATACTTCCTGCGTTTCCACACCTTCTGCAATTACTTGGAGATTCAGGTTATGAGCAAGATTAATGATGGCCTTGACAATAGCTACATCATCCGGGTCTGCCATCACATCTCTTACAAAAGACTGATCGATTTTGAGCGTGTTTATGGGAAAACGCTTCAAATAACTCAGTGAAGAATAGCCTGTCCCGAAATCGTCGATGGAAATGGTAATACCAAGTTCACGCACCTTGGCTAGTGTTTCAATACATTCTTCTGTATTGTCCATGATACTGTTTTCGGTAATTTCAAGCTCAACATAATTTGGGTCAATCCCGGTTGACTGGATCACCCGTCTCACTGTCTCAATAAAGTTCACACGTTGAAATTGAAGTGCAGATACGTTCACACTGATACGCATCGGCTCATATCCTTCGTCAATCCACTTTTTGTTTTGCAAGCAAGCGGTATGCAGAACCCATTCACCCAGTGTGACAATAAAACCTGTTTCTTCAGCAATCGGGATAAAGGTTGCAGGAGATACGTACCCAAGAGTAGCATGGTTCCAGCGAAGGAGAGCTTCCATGCCGACCATTTCCCCTGTTCGAATATCAACTTTCGGTTGGTATACCAAATACAATTCATTATTCTTGATTGCTTTACGAAGCTCAACCTCTAACATAAGGTGCTCGTTATATTTGGCATTCATCTCTGGTGTGTATAGTTTAAAGGTATTCCTGCCATGGTTTTTGGCATAATACATGGCAGTATCCGCATTTTTCATCAGCTCTTCACCGTTCGTACCATTTTCAGGATACAAGCTGATACCGACGCTCGCTGTAATAAAAAACTCTTGCTCATCCAGATAAAGAGCTCCCGTAAACAAAGCAAGTATTTTTTTTGCCAAACACGATATTTCGACTTCATCCTTGACATCGGGCACGAGAATGATAAATTCATCTCCCCCTACTCGATACAAGGAACAATTCTGATTAACCAGGACTTCATTTTGCAACCGATGGGTCACAGCAGTCAGAAGCTTATCACCTACAGAATGCCCTAATGAATCATTAATTTGTTTGAACCGATCCAGATCAAGGAACATGACGGCAACTTTCTCATGATTGGCCTCGGCATGTTCAATCGCTTGCGACAAATTTTCGATGAATTTTCGTCGATTCATCAGGTTGGTTAACGGATCATGATAGGCCATATGAAAAATAAGCGACTCAGCCTTAATTAGGTCCGTTATATCGCTAACTGATCCAACAACTTCAACAACAACTCCGTTCACCTCGATCGGAGACAGCGTTGTATGATAGGAACCGCCTTTGTACTGAAAGGTAAACGTAACACTCTCCCCAGAGAATGCCTGTTTGTATGACTTATTCAGATTTTGAGCTGTTTCTGAATCAAACACTTCGTTTGGCGTTTTACCAACCGTATTTTCAGAGTAAAGCTCTAATTCACGTGCTAGTCCACCCTTGAAAAGAGTATATTTATAAGAGCCATCTTCACAACATTTCAATTTATAGACAAAATTATGAATGGCATCGATTGTGCTCTCAAACTCGTAGCGCAACGATTCCCGGTATTTTTCTTCTACAATTTTTCCTTTGGTAATGTCCGTTCTGAGTGATATGTATTGATACGGCTTCCCATGTTTATCTAACAAAGGGATGATGGTCGTCTTGACCCAGTAATACGATCCATCCTTTGCTTTATTCTTAAGTTCGTCACTCCATATTTTTCCATCACTAATCGTAGCCCACATGTTTTTAAAGAAAGATCGATCATGATAGCCGGAGTTAAGCATTCGATGATTTTCCCCGATCAATTCTTCTTTTGTGTACTTGGATATTTCACAAAACTTGTCATTCGCATACAGAATGACTCCCGATAAGTCAGTGATGGCAACAATAGTTGATTGATCAAGGACACGCTTGAATTCTGATAGCTCAACCAGCGATTCGTGCAACTCTGTTTCTATCGTCTGCAACAGTGTTTCTAGCTCTGAATCACCATTCCAAGTCTCCCGCAATTTTGCTAGTGACGAGACAAGCTTTGTGTAAGTATAATTCGGGTTAATCATGTACATCGCTCCGTCCGTGCCTTCTGTATTCTTCTCTTGTTCCTGGACATGAGAAACTTTGACCCGATAATCCTCCTTCTATGCTTTACCCCATAGTAAGGATTACAAACCAAAAGGTTTAAAAATTTTTTCAACTCTTTTTATAATAGCGTATAATTATTCTTTTTGTATGAATTCTTATAAAATAAAAACTTTAGAACTCATACTATTTTACCACTTTTTTCACTTTAATAACATTTATTTTGAATAAATCGATATATCATAGTGGCATTCGCCTTGTCTCCGATTCAGTCTCCACGGACATATAATACAAAATCTACAGAAAGCAAGAATAGGATGCTTCCAAACTTGGTACAAAGGAGACGTGCACGATGGTGGCTGCTTTGTGGGGCGTCGATTCGGCAGCAAGAGTAACAGAAACAATATATGAATGTGTCCGCAGAAATTATGGTGTCCCTGCGTATTGGGGGCGGTATCTTACAACAGTTCCCGGTGCGGCTGATGGGTTAACTACGAATGAGATATCATTTTTACATCGAAAAGGAATCAAAATTCTCCCCGTCTACAGTGCTTTCAGGAGAGCAGTCGGCTTTGCCAATGGTCAAATTGTTGCAAGAAATACGCTTTTTCACGCCAGGCGGTTGCGAATCCCGAGAGGTACTGTAATCTTTGCCAATGTGGAGCGCTTCTTTGAAGTGGATGAAGGCTGGATACGCGGCTGGGTGAATACATTTCTCCCCAGCGGTTATCGGCCGGGAATCTATCATGACCCTGTTACAGGTAACTTCAATGCAGCTTTTTGTGCTGCCGCTGCTCGTGATCCAATGGTGTCCAGGCGAGCGATTCTCTGGAGTGCAGAGCCTGACCCAGGTGTCACTTCCAAGCAAAAAGCTCCTCCGTTCGCTCCAACAAAAGTAAATTGCCCTGCTAATGTCCTCATTTGGCAGTATGGCAGAGACTCACAAACCTGTCCAATTGATACGAACCTCCTAGATAGTTCGATGTATCGGTATTTATGGTAACGAAACAGCTTGTATAAAAGGAAAAAGCCCAAATCAGGGCTTTTTTTCGTGTTACGTCGTGTAAATTTTATGGTGTGCAGCTAGGAATGCCTATTCCCAGGATTTCTTTCACTTTCTCATCTGTATCCACTTTCGTATTCAGAACAGGACAAGTGCTTTCCGCATGTTCGATCGTCCAGCCAGCAACTTTTGTGCCGACATAGGCAGCTTCTTGAATACTAGCACCACGTACCAATGCAGCAACAGCGCCGGAGAAAAAGGAATCCCCTGCACCACTCGAATCAGCGACTTTAACCGGATAAACGGGCTGAAATCCTGCAGTGTCTGTGTTGGCATCATAAAACACACTGCCTTTTTCACCAAGAGTCGCAATCATTTGGGAAATACCCGCTTGTTTGGCAAAGCCAGCAAGGATCACTTGTTGCTCTTCAAGAGTGCTTTCTGAGAAGTCCTCTCCAGTCAACAGATCAACCTCGTAGTTATTGCAAATAAAACAAGCCATGCCCCTTAGCACTTCACGATGCTTTAAAACAATATCCAAATTGCCAGGAATACCGTAGACTGGAATACTGTGCTTTGTAGTCAACTCCAGCACCCGTTGAACGATTTCAATATTCAAATCAATCTCAAGTACGAGGTGGCTTGATCTGGCAATGATTTCTTCACCGTGCGCAGTTACGAGATTTTCAAAAACAGCCAAATCGGGCATCTGGGAAATCGATCCTGCCAATTCTCCGTTCTCATTCAAGATCGCCAACCACCACCCCATGCCGTTCACTTGAGACGGTTTGGTAAAAGCTGTATCAACTCGCAGACTATCCAGACGGTCTGTCACTTCTTTACCCATGGCGGAATCATCGACGGTGGACACGAAAGAGGTTGAGATACCAAGGCGTGCCAGGTTCTCAACCACATTTCGCCCTACACCCCCATGAACGAACTGAACCCGCCCCAAATTGCGAGTAAGTGGTGCATACTTTTGAAAAGGAAAACCTTTACAATCAACAAACACGGTTCCAACAACAGAGACTTGCGGGTTATTCAAAATCGGTCAACTCCAATAAATATATATCGTCCATCATCCTATATCAGTATAGGAACAGTGGGATGAGTTGTCTAGACCGATTCTTTTCTTTTGCGCAAAAGAAACAGTAACGGAAGACAAAGAAATACAGGAATGGCTGAAGCAACGAATGTATCTGCGATTGCTCGTACTGCCGCTTCCTTGACAATTAAGCCACCCAGAATCTGCGAAGCGAATCCTCTTCCCGTTATCGCATCGACCCCATATTGTCCGTATAGACCCGTAAGCGTTGAGATAAAGTCTGTCGCCCAAATATTCGTAGAGGTAACCGAATCGTTAATTTGTGCAACATGGTAGTTTTGACGTTGTGTCATGATCGTGGTCAAAATAGCTATCCCGAAAGAAGCCATAACCTGACGGATTACATTGGAGACCGAAGAAGCACGCCCCACTTGTTCTTTTGCGATGGTAGCCATACCAACAGTCGTCAGAGGCATCATACACAATCCGATCCCCAGACCGCGAATCGTCAGGATCGTATTCAACCAATGATTTGGTGTTTGTTGCGTCAGCATGTGAAGTTCATAAGTCGTAATGCCCAAAATCGATATCCCGACTAATCCCAGAGGCACAACGCCAAATTTGTCAAACAACTTGCCGCTGATCGGCATCATGAATGCCATAGCAATGGACTGTGGCATCAGCAGCAATCCGGTATCAATCGGAGTCAACCCCTGAATGTTTTGCAGATAAAGTGGAACGAGGAAGACCCCGCCGAACATCCCGATCATAACCAAACCGGATGTTAGCGTACTGATTGCGAATATCGGATTTTTGAAAAACCGCACATCCAGCACTGGTTGGTCGGTTCCTAGTTCGACAATCACGAGGAGTACCAAACTAAAGAACGCCACAATCAGGAAGCTGACAATCATGAATGAGTCCCAGCCCTCTGACTGTCCTTTACTCAGTGCGTAAAGCAATGTACCAAAACCGATAATCGACAGGATCGCACCGGGAAAGTCAAACTTGAGATTTTCCTTGATTGGTGTTTCTTTCAACAGAATCATACCGAATATAACCGAAATGATCCCAACTGGTACATTCATGAAAAACAACAGACGCCAACTAAAATACTCAATCAAATAACCACTTAGTGTTGGGCCGACTGCTGGAGCGACCATCGCGGCAACTCCCCAGATCCCCAACGCCATTCCGATTTGATGCCGTGGAATCAGCATGTAGATGATTGCCATACCGACTGGCATGATCAATCCCCCGCCAACCCCTTGGACAATTCGGAAGATGATAATACTCGTGTCATTCCAGGCAAAGCCACAAAGCAATGATCCGAGCACAAAGGCGATCAGCGATCCAAGAAACACTTTTTTGTAACCAAAGCGATCCCCCAGATAACCGCTCAAAGGAATAACAACGGCAGAAGCAAGCATGAACCCGGTGAGTACCCATTGAATCACTTCAGTCGTTGAACCGAAAACCGTAACCAGTTCTGGTAACGCTACATTGATTAAACTATTGTTAAGAACACTGACGAACGTTCCCATAATGATCGCAATCAAGGCAAGCCATTTCTGGGAGCTGTTCTCTTCTTTCACTGTTTGATTCTCTACTTGTTGAGACACGTACGCCCCCCCTAGTTGTTGCTAACCTGGACTTTGGCTCCGTCACTCAGTCGATTGCTCGGATTGATTACGATTTGGTCACCCTTATTGATACCAGCAGTAACCTCAACCCAGTCTGGGTTAATCTCTTTGATTTGAACTTCTACTTGTTTCACCTGATTGTCTTGCTGTTTGAAGACAAAATGCTTGCCTTCCTTGTTTACCAGAGCAAAAGCAGGCAATTCCAAATTGTTGGATGAATCAAAGAAACGCAAATCTACCAACATGCCTCCACGTAATTTTCCTTGATGCTCCTTCACTTTTACCTTAATTGGATAAAGGTTGGTCGCAACATCAGATACAGGGCTGACGAATGTAACTTCTCCTTCGATGGTTTGTTGGAAGGAAGGTCCTGTCGATACAATGACAGATGATCCTACTTTCAGGTGTTGTACTTGCTCTTGGCTCACGTTTGCAACAATTTGAATATCACTAACCGTAACGATTGTCATCATCGATGTAGTCGGTTGAATCACTTCACCCAAATCGATGTTTCTTTTCACCACAGTTCCGTTAATTGGTGACTTAATCACCGTGTTTGCTAATGAATCTTGTGTCAAAGCCAACCCTGATTGCAAACGCTCCACTTCGGAAGCCAAGGCTGCAACGGAGTTGGATGTCGGCCCAGCTTGAGCAAGGTCGAGTTGAGCTCTTGCCTGATCTACGGCTGTACGTTTACGATCCAATTCAGCAGAAGCTTTGTCTAGATCGTTTTGGGCAATCGCACCGCTTCCGAACAGTGCCTGCAACCGTTTAAATGATTTTTGTTCAATTTCATAAGCAGTCTGTGCCTGTTCTACTGTACTTTTCAGCCGATTAATCTCTTCTGGTCTTGCACCAGCTCTCACATCCGCCAATTTTGCATTCGCAGAAGCTATCCCAGCTTGGGCTTGTTTTACCTGTTGAAGATAATCACTTGATTCCAATTCAGCAAGGACGTCACCTTTTTTAACGACTGCTCCCTCTTCAACAAGTACTTTGGCAATCTTCCCGCCAATTTTGGAATTGACCGTCACTTCTTCATTTGGTGCTACTCTACCACTCGTAACAAAACCTGAATGATAAACCGATCCAGCCGTGACCGTATTCACCGTCATAACTTCATCAATTGGAGCGCTTGCTTGTGTCGTGCAACCCGATACTGCCAGCATGGCGGACAGAATGCCGATGGATAAAATTGATTTCGTTCTCATACTGTTTGTCCCCCCTTAGTTCCCGTTCACATGAACTTTGATCGCTGTATTCATACCTGGATACAAGTCAACTTCATGTGAATCATTGATGGAGATCTTGACAGGAATTCGTTGCGTCACCTTAACAAAGTTCCCACTTGTATTAATTGCCGGAATTAATGAAAAAGTTGAGTTCGTCGCATGTCCAATCTCACTGATTTGACCGTGCAACTCCTTGCCAGGGAAAGCATCTACAGTAATATCTACTGGCTCTCCCACACGCAAGCGGTCGATTTCGGTTTCTTCGATGTTGGCTGAGACATACAACTTTTTGAGATCAACAACTAATGCAGCGTTTTGACCCACAGTAATTACTTCACCTGGGCGTACCAATGTTTTGATCACGGTCCCATTAATCGGTGAGCGAAGAAGGCTTAAATCCAGGTTATTGGATGGTACGGTCGTGCGGTCTAACTGACCAAGAATTTGATCTGCAAGGACTGCATCGCCTTCCTTGACATCAACAGAAGAGATTTTACCGGACATCCGTGGCAAGACTCGATAAAGATCACCAGCTACCCGTGCGTCCTCTGTTTTGATAAAGTTGGCAGATTGATACCAATAATAATAACCAACGCCTCCACCTACTACGAGGAAGAGTGCCAGGATGGTCATGAGAATTCCTTTTCGTTTCATGAAATCTCCTCTACTTTCTTTTCTAATTGTTGCGTTAACAGTTTCAATGTTTTATGGAAGGTTTGGAGTTCTTCTTCTGAGAGCTCATCGAATACATGTGTGTACAACGTCTCAGTCAACTCTGTCAGCTTTTCGCCCAATTCTTGTACTTTATCGGTTTTTCCGATCCATACGACACGACGATCTTCCTCATCCCGGATTCGCTGGACATATCCATTTTTTTCAAGGCGATCGATAACGCCAGACGTGGTGCTGTAAGATAAATCGACTCCTTTACTGATTTGACCGATGGTTTTCGGGCTACAAATTATTTCACGAATAACAAAAGCTTGAGAGCGAGTAATGCCTAATTTGCTTAACTCATGGCCAGTAATTATGTTAAACTGTTTGGTTAGTTTCTTCAGATCATCACGAATGGATGAAACGATAGTCAATTTATTCCCCTCTTTCCATCAGATATTTCGAATGCGAAATTTTTGAGCACGAAACAAATAGTAACTCTTTTTTTAACGTTGATCAAGTGAAAATTTTTGAAAGTAAAAAAAAGAACCAATCGAATTGCTCGATTAGTTCTTTTAAAATCCTTCTTTAATTTGTCTGTGACTGTGTTGCTTTTCTCCGTCTCAGCTCAGGAATTGCAATAGCAATTAATATGAGGATGACACCAAGCCATTGCAAAAGACTCACTTCTTCACGGAGTACCATTCCCGACAAAAGAACAGCTACCGGTAATTCAGCAGAACCGAGGATGGTCGCCATACCCACCCCGATTTTTGGAACCCCTATGGAAAACAACAGCGTCGGGATCATGACACCAAAGAATCCCAACAAAAATACCCATTGAAATAGTCCCTCGAACAGGGCGCCACTTACAAGAAATTTTGGTGGAAAGACTAGAAACACAATGAGTACAGATCCTATACTCATCATTGTGCTTCTGCTCCACGAATCGACTGTTGTAGCGACCTTCCCGCTAAACAGGATGAATAATGTGTAAGTCAGGGCTGACAGCAAGCCCAGTATGATTCCACTGATTGAGAAAGAGCTTGCTTCAGACTCCATCACTCCCGCAGCAAGAATGGTTCCCACCAGGATGATCAGTAGCACCAGCCATTTTTCTTTGCTCGGCCATTTACGATCAATAATAGCCTCAAAAAGTACACCAATCCAGGTGAATTGAAACAGCATGACAATGGCCATAGATGCACTCAAATATTGCAAGCAGGCATAATATAATATACCTGTCGATCCAATCGTCAATCCGACACCCATCAGTTGAAACCATTGCTTTCTGGTCATCACTGATTTTTTGATAAATAACCAAGGGAGCACCATGAACAAGGCTCCAAAAAACATTTGACCGCCTACTACTTCCCCTACCTGAAAGCCTTCCTGATAGGCAAGTTTTACAAATGTAGAGAGGATTCCGTAGCTGCAAGCGCCCAAAAATACAAAAGCAATAAAACGAAACATGATTCTCTCCTTACCAATATCTTCTCGAGATGCAATGCTCAACCTCATATGCTGAACCCTTGATCGAAATGATTTCAATTGTTTTTCCCGTATTTGGTGCGTGGATCATTTGTCCGTCACCGATATAAATGCCGACATGATGCACTCGACCCTTTCCTTCCTCGAAAGCGAAGAAGACCAGATCTCCCGGCAACAGTTGATCCGGTGCTATCTCTTGACCTGCTCTTGCCTGATTAGATGCGTCACGTGGCGTCTTGATTCCGTTCGCTTTGTGCATGGAATGGGCAAATCCTGAGCAATCATATCCGAATGCTGACGTACCACCCCACAGATAAGGAAGCCCAAGAAATCTTTTCGCTTGTTCTACAATACCCTGCCCATTACCCACCGGAACAGCTCCAGGATATACTGTGACATCCTCATTTCTCAGCAATCTTCTTCCAAGTGGTGTTGCTACTGTTACCAACTGATCGCTTTCTTCCAGAACAGGCAATTGGGTTACATAACTGATTTCAAAATCTTTTGTGCCCTCTGAAAGATAAAGGAATGCCGTATCGGCGGTAACAACTGCAATTTGGTCAGGGGACTGTGCAAAATCATCGGTGATTGGACTAAGCTGACGGAGCGGTACCCAGCCTGGATAACCTCTCTCATCTTTTATGGATGGCTGATCGGCAACCACGATATAGGCCCAATCTCCATTCACTTCTACTACTTCTACATTTGTTCCAAACAGCACCTGTGTCTGATCCTTGTCCTTGTCATACAACGTATGTCGATCTTCTATTGTCATTGAGAGCCATCCTCGAATATCAGCAGGCGATTGCAAAGCTGGTTGATCGACTGACTCTGGTGATGATGGTGTAGTCCAAAGCGTTGCAACTGACACGTTTACGGTCATCCATTGTTTTTGCATTGTCATCTCTCCCCATCAGAAACAATTTTTTTGATCCCAAGGCCACGCTCACTTGGAAGTGTCATTCGTCTTCCTTCATATATTACTCCGCCTTCTATTAAATCACTGATCAGCATGAGTGGTGCGTCAAAATCAAACCGGGTTATATTTTTCTGACTGGCCGCCAGGTGAGCCGCAGCCGTGATACCTAAGCGTGACTCTATCATACTGCCTACCATGCACTCTACTCCGCATTCTTCCGCCATTTGGCTGATCCGCAACGCTTTGTATATCCCACCTGCTTTCATCAGTTTAATGTTAATCAGATCGGCAGCACGATTCGCTAATACTTCAAATGCTTGTTTGGGGCTAAAAATACTTTCATCCGCCATTATCGGAGTGTCTACTCCATCCGTAACCATTTTCAAGCCAACGACATCATGTGCCTTTACTGGTTGTTCGACTAATTCAATATCCAGGCCCATATCTTCCATTTTCCGAATGGAGCGAACGGCCTCTTTGGCACCCCATCCTTGATTCGCATCGAGGCGTATCTTGATTTGATTACCAACACGGTTGCGAATCTCCTGAATTCGTACAATATCCTGATTAATATCGTCTTTCCCCACTTTGATCTTTAGGACGTTAAAACCATCTTTTATGTACTGATCAGCATCATTGCCCATTTCTTCAGGTGAGTTGACACTTACGGTATAGTCGGTTTCCAATTGATTGCGATATCCGCCAAGAAACTGGTACAGCGGCAAACCACAGTTCTGTGAAATGCAATCGTATAATGCCATATCAACGGCAGCTTTCGCGCTTGGATTCGCAACCAAAACAGCGTGCAAGGTTTGAAATACTTGTTCGTACAGAACGAGATTTTTCCCTACCAATGCAGGCTTAAGAGTATGTAAAATGGCTGATTCAATACTTTCTAGACTATCTCCGGTGATCACGACAGTTGGAGGAGCTTCGCCGTATCCAATAATACCGTTGTCACAAATGACCTTCACAACGATCATATGAGCTACTTCTACGGTTCGGAGGGCTGTCTTGAATGGTTTTTTTAATGGAATGGCGTGGCGTTGTACGTCAATTTCACGAATAAACATGGATTTCCTCCATTTTCAGTTTTTTCACTCGTTTCTTACTTTACCTTATTTATCGATTTCATACTAGAACCTGTTCGAAAAGGAAGAGAGAAACGCTTATCTTTGCATGTAATAGGTAAATTGGGACATACTTCTAAAGGCAGTTGTATGCCATTAGAAGAACAAATTGGAGGAGACCCTACATGAATCAGTGGCAAAATCAAAATACCCATCTCCATCTGGCAAATGCCCATCGTCAACAAGCAAATTACCATCAACAGCAAGCCCAACTCCATCATGAGCAAGCAAATGCCCATGCTCGATCCCACAACTGGTCTGTTCAGCGTACTCAAACTGGATACACTGGCGGAAATACATGGCAAGTCGGAACAACAGGTCAAACATTGCCTAACTGGCAAACAGCGAATGCAAATCAGCAAAACTTGTATACGAACCAATCTGTGCAATCTCAATGGAATAATCCTCGCTATACTGCTAGCAATAATCAGGTATCTCCGGCGGCACTGGTCTTCCACGGTCAAATTAGCCCGGAAGCAATGCGCTCGATCCAAGAGTACCAAAATCCATATAATCAACAGCGTGGCTCTCAACAATTTACGAGTCCTATGTCTCAACATGCACAACATGCAACAGACAATGCAACGTCCGTGTACCGCACAATCGGTCAATACTTCAACACATAAGATGTTAGTCTTCACAAAAAAGGCATCCACGAACAGTTCATCGACTGTCATGAATGCCTTTTTTTATTTTATTGGTGCTTGTTACTAATCTTTCTTATGGCTGCCATCGCAATACGGGAGCTTCTCTGATTTCCCACATCCACAGATTTTCGCTACTCTTGGTTCTACCACTTTGACCAGGTATGGTCTTTTCCCTGTTTCTTTCCCCATGTGTGAACCGTCACAGTACGGTCCCTCTTCCGTTAACCCACAGGCGCAGTACTCTTTTAAGCCAGGCTCTTCATTCACGATATATGGTTTGTTCTTATCATACATTGCCATCTCTCATGCTCCCTTGCTCGTTTGATCATCTCGTATTATACCATAAACAATCCTTTTGAGAGTGAGAGAGGACAGGCACTTCAACACTTCCATTTATGACAGTGTTTCTGTAGATGTCTCTTGACTATCCTGATTATCAACAATCGGTTTCTTTCGCATGATCAGATAAAAAGTGCCGCCAAGAGAACCAAGAATAATCCCCCACTCTGCAATCGCAGATGCGAGATGACCATCTCCATCTCCCCAGTGAGCAGATACAGGTGAAGAAAACAACGTCAGTGCCATTAAAAGAAACCAGCTAAAAGTAATTTTACGCTTCACGTTAAGCCCTCCCTACGCTTTTTAATAATCGACACACTAATCAGCAGCAAAATAATGAGGAACAAGTACCCTTCCACCACTAACCTCGGTGGTATTGGTTGTCCCAGGGCATTTTTATCCATTGCAAGAATGCTCTCATCTTTCAGCACGTTATCATACCCGGGGATCGGCTTCATGACATGAATCATGTAATGTCGTAAGTCCAATTCATTTTCATGTCCGATCTCCACTCGCATATCAGACATGCCTAATGAAGGAAACATCACATTTCCTGAATAGTGACCAGGCTTGGTGGACGTTAATGAGTAGCGATATTTATTTCCGGCAGCATCAGTAACTGTTATTCCTACTTTTGCACCGATTGTTGGCAACCCTGTCTTTGTTCCGATTAACTTGACCAACACTTCAGCCTCTTCATTCTGGTCTGGCATATCCGGATCCATCGTCAAAGTCATATTTGGTGGGTCAGTGTGAGCATACGAAGCTGTTGCTCCAGAGAAAACCAGTAATAAAGCCCAACACAAGCAAACTATCCAGTTTTTCATCGTCACACTCCTCACATACTCGTTCTCATTTCCATCGGCTGTGCAATCAAATACAAGCTGATCACGGAGTAAACAATCATGGCGATGACCATCGGGAGTTCATCCTTAAATGATCGGTTTTCTCCATAGGTCACGGCTGCCACCTTGTGGCTAATGATTAGCGACCAGACATGGCCTACGAGCACAAAAACTACTTGCCACAACCAGATTGCTTCCATAGAAAGCAGCGGGCCGATTCCAAGGTCTCTCGTACCAAACAAATTCCAGCCAAATCCAAATGGGTCCGAAATCACCGAGAAGACTTTACCGCCCTCCATGGAAAAGTGCATCAAATTGTGTGCTAAATGGTAAAACAATGCGATTGGCAGTAAGGAGTAAGCTTGTTTGATAAATATTTCTTTCAACGTCTTGATTTTCTTCATGACGATATGGGTGAGATAAATCGTCAGATAGTAGTAAAGCCAGACAACGACTAATGATACAGCCATGCCGATAGTGAAAGCCATTGTATAATTAATGCCGAGAAGTTGTTCGATCCAATCAGTGAAGGTATACCATACAGGAGTCATCGTTAATCCGTGAAAGGATGTCATGGCCAGCATGATCAAAATCAATGCCGCTTCATCTTTTCGGCTTTGATGAACTTTCAGCAAATCAACTCCAAAGGGACGAAGCTGTACAGTTGCATTATTTTTCGTACAGGTCTTCACACATTCCATACAAGTAATACAATATGTGTTCTTTTCCATGCTGCCCAGATACTGATAAGTTGGACAAGCATATCCAAGCTGATTTCCATTGTAACAATCTTTGGTTGTGCAAGTAGCACATATATTTTTATCCCTTGCTCGCACTTCGATCGGTGAGATGAGTGCATACAGCCCGCTGATTCGACCAATGAGGCAAGCATACCGACAGAAAGACTTGCGATCAAAGATTACTGTAGCAAAGATTGACATAAACAGGATTACGAGCGCCAGGTACGCAGTTACAGCAGGTTTGCTGGTAACTCCCCAGCCAAGCTCAAGCCAGGTCAACAGTAGAAATAACCCTGTCGCAAAATAAATATTTCTCCAAAACTTCGGCCATTTCTGGCTCAACGAAAATACACTTTTCCGCACCTTGTGCAGATGAAGCTTATCGATCCAGGTAGCAATTGCATCCCACGGGCAGATATAACACCATAGTTTGCCAGCAAATAAGATAAACAAGACAAGTACTATCCACCAGATGGTCCAGGTAAGTACCGTTGACAAGTTCAAGCTTGCATCCTGAATACCAAAAAGACCTGTTGCAATGATAAACAAAAACAGAAATACAGTGAACATTTGCAAGATTAGCCTGGTCTTCCTCGAACGAATCAACCGAGACACCCAGGGAAATCGAAGCAAATCAAAGGTCCAATAGCCTGACCCAGAAGTTGTTGATACCCGTTGGTAGCGAACCAACAGATAAAAAGAGAGTGCGAGAATGATTGCAACTCCGATTGTAAAAATGTAGGTTGGGATCCCCGGCATGACATGTCCGTTCATTTGTAGCTCCCTCTCTTCTTGTTACACCCGCTGATAGCAGAACATCTGTATGAAAAAATAGGAGAAGGGTCTGTCACTTTTGACAACAGACCCATAATTCAGAAATTGACTTACGCTGAACGCGTAGTAGAATCAATTCCTTGTGAGCGAGAAATTTTTATTACTTTGTAAATGTTAATCGCAAATACAATCGATGCCAACGTGGTCACGGCACCCGAGAATGCACGAGCAACGAGGTAAGGCTTAATGGCCTCATGAACCGTGTAGAAGTTTTCGCCATCCATTGTACCCTCGATAATACCTGCAATCGTGAGTGGAATGAACATTCCGAGGAAACCGATCATAACCAGCCAGTAGTGAAGACTTGCCATTTTCTCGTTGTAGCACTCGCCCCAATAGGTTTTGACCATCCAGTAAACGATGGAGAACATACCGAATGAGATAAAGCCTAAGAGCGCCAAGTGAGCATGACCTACTACCCACTGGGAACCATGTACAAAGTCGTTGATGAAACGGATCGATTGTGAAGAACCTTGGATACAGTTCATTACATAGAAGATCATCGTTGCAACTACGAATTTACCTACTACGCCAAGTGATTTTTGGCTGTTTCTTACGCTTACTGTGATGATGTAGAACCAGATGAACGTAGGAATCAACATACCTACACTCGTCCACTCACCCATCAGCTTCCAGAACATGTTTACCGGTGCATCTTTGTACAACAAGTGGTGCAATACGGAAGGCGGAATGAAGACAGCTACGAACCAGAAGTGAACTTTACTTAACACTTCAGGATATACATGCTTGCCTTCTGTACCAGTTAATTTCGGAACCATAAAATAGAAGATACCTTGTAAGCCAAACATGAACCAACCGTTTACTTCATTGTGAGCAAAGGTCCAGATAGCGAGATTGTCGCGTACGCCTTCCCACGGAATAAAGTTACACCATACGAAGTTAAGGCCGAGATAAAGGATAGACAATAGCAAGAAGTTAAGAACAGGCGAATGCTCAGGAATATTCCCTTTGAATACAGTGGTGAAAATATTTACTGCAAAAATGACCCAAACGACTGCGATTGCAGCATCTACCCAAATGACAGGTTCAAGATATTCACGTCCGTCAAGTTGTCCGCCTAAAATGGAAACAGCAACCAGGACAATACCTACATGCATCAGGTAGTAATGAAGGTTACCCATCGCTTTGCTGAACAGGTCGCGTTCAACTACTCGTGGAATGATGTAATACATCGCTCCCATTAGAACCATTGATAACCAACCAAAAATAATGACTTGCAAGTGAAGTGCACGCATTTCAATAAATCCGAATGCTCCAGGAATGGCATCAGGAGCAACCAATTTGATACTCATGATAATCCCCAGTACTGTGACGAGGATCAGGTAAAATGCACTGGTCAACAAAAACTTCTTTGCAACATTGTCAGCGCTTGCAAAACTGATATTTGAACCAGCGTTGTTCTTTAATGCGGTAGAAAGCTTAGCCATTTTCCCCCACCTTTCTTGATTGGGTTGATTTTACGAATTAACGGTCAATTGGTTTGTTAAATGTGCTCAACCATTGAGAAAGAGTTTGAATTTCTTCTTTTGTCAATCTGTCTTTAAAAGCAGGCATGATTTTGGTTCCGTTGGTGATATACGCTTCAATTGCTTGTGCATTCATGCGTTTGCCAACTTCATCAAGCTCAGGCCCAGTAACTTGGCTTTGTTGTCCACGGTAGCTATGGCATGCATAGCATCCTGCAGACTGGTAAAGACGAGCCCCTTCTTTCTCTATAGCTGAGTTACCCCAATAAGGAGCGCCATGATCAGGAGCAAGACCTGCATCGACTGTCGTAAACCCTGCTACGAGGAAGAGCAACAGCAGCAAAGTGCCGCCACCAACGCTAAGGATTAAATTTTTCATAAGTTTCTCCTTCCTTTCTGGTATGTGAAAAACAAGGTGAACCTCCGCTGTACATCCGCTTTTTGTCGCTTTCACCTCCTTCAAATGAATGCAAGCGATTAGTACACGTAATAAACTGTTTTTGTCACATCAATACTTTCTCCGGTGTTTGACAACAGATTGATCTGAATCGTATATCTCCCTGACGGCAGTTTTGCGTTCGGAACAATCTGTACAGTGTCCTCAAATTTAGAAAGTGGTTGAATGTTGAAAGTGGATGGCTTCACGGCAAATTCCGCTTGAATCTGTTGCATACCGGGACTGGTACCGCTTTCAAGTGCCTTAACTTCGATTGTGAAATTCTGCTCATGCTGCGTGCGATTAACGATTTTCAGTTCATAGGGAACACTGCCTGAAGTTGAATTCTCTGTTGAGGTGGTGGTCGAAGCGGTTGTATCCTGCTGTAACTTGATTGCGAGGTCAACACCATCGTCAATCGTTACACCAACCAGGAGGATTCCGCTGAATAAAACAAACACAGCTCCCATTACAATCGTTTTGAAGTCAAAAAGCGGTAACTGTTTCTCTTGCGGGTTTAGAGGCTGAAAACCAAATGACAAGCTGTTGATCGATCTCTTTGCAATCCCTTTTGCAGCCAGCTTCTCTGCTTTGACACCACAAGCGACGATACATTCAGCACAGTTGATACAGGGGTCGGACGTTGTTAGTTCTCTTGGTTTTAATTTCATTAAACATGCCTTGTCGCACAGGTTACAATCGATGCACTGATCCGGGTCAAAGGTGATCCTCAGTGCTTCGTTCTTCTTGGCCTTTTGCTGCATAATTCCATACGGGCACATTGATTGACAAAAGCTGTGTCTGATGATGAGCAAGTCAATTAAGCCGACTACACTGAATTTTGCGAACAGAACAAGATACCAAGTAGGTGGCCCCAGTGTGATCCATGACCAAATCACCTTAGGTGCAACAAAGAATGAAACGAGTAAAGTGTAAAATCCCAACATCAGCGGAACGGACAAAAGCAGAAAGACAACTACGTGTGCCAATGCTGATATTTTTTTGCCGCTGCTCTTTACTCGCTTGAATTCCTGCCATTTCTTGATGATGTGGTCACCCAACTCTGACCAAGTTGTCTGAAAACACATCCATCCACAGAAAATTCGACCAAAATTTCTGGCAATTAACGCTAAAATAATAAGTGTTAGTACAAATGCGATTAGTGCTAAGTAGAGCTGGTTGATAAAGAAATACTTACCCAAAATAACAAAGCGACTTTCCGCCATATCCAATCGGAAAATGTCGAATATCGGAGTGATCGTCATAACAATCAAGAAAAGTATCTGGGTGAGATGACGCATTCGCTTTGTACTTCGGATAGATTGGTGACTCATGTGGACTTCCACCCTCTTTCCGTATCTAGGCTGTTTCTCCTTTAAATATGAATGATATGTAAAATTTTCGGATATGATAAATTTCACAGTTCACAAAGTTTTAATAAAAAACAATATTTGCACCATTTTGGAATTGTAATTGTTGCAAATATTTGAATTTTTTTCGTAAAGGGAGGATTTTTACATGTATGGATACATCATGTTTATCGGTTCTGTTCTCGGTACACTGATTGGGGGTGCCTGGCTAATTTACTCTTTTCTTCGAGTTGGAAAGGTAAAGTGTGTTGATTGCGGTACCCTGATTTCAACATTTAAGAAGTACATCGTCTGTCCACAATGCGGCTCCAAATTTGCAAAAAGGCGAAGTCAAATCTTCCGTGTAGAAAAATAAAATTCTGACATATCTTTCTAGTAATTGTTAAAATCTTTTATTATAATAGGGATGCTATTTTGGCTTATTCAGACAGAAGGTAGGTTTTTTGCTTGCGAAAATTACATATTAGTACCGTAAAACCGGGAGACAGAATTGCCAAAACAATTTTTACTGAAAATGGGAATGTTCTTTTAGGTACGGGAGTCGAGTTAAGTGAGAGGTTCATTGAACGTTTGAAGAATATGGGGATTGATACCCTGTACATTGAGGATAAAAACACAATGGACATTTTCCCGGAAGATATTATCCGGGATGAAACGAGGAAAAAGGCTGTTGAAAGTATTCACAAGACCTTAACGACTCTGATGGATTGCCCCGTTGTCAAGGGACGTACCAGTTTGCCGGATTTGGGAAAAACCTTCCGTTCTGTCTTTGGTGAGATTCTAACAGACATTAGTTCTCGCAAAGATATTCTGGTCAATTTGACCAACTTACATATACTAGATGGCTATTTGTTTCACCACTCTGTAAACGTGGCAGTACTTGCCGGGATTATGGGGATTTCGAAAGGATACAATCGTGATCAGTTAATTGAGCTTGGTGTAGGAGCCTTGTTGTTTGACATTGGTATGACGCAATTGCCAAAAGAATTGTGGAACAAGAAAGGTCCGTTAACGGATGAAGAACGCAAAAGGGTCGGCAACCATACTGAAGATGGCTACCATATTCTCAGACAACAACACGATATCTCTTTATTGTCTGCCCACTGTGCTTTGCAGCATCACGAACGTTTTGCCGGTACTGGTTACCCTCGTGAGCTGCGTGAACAGGAAATACACGAATATGCTCAGATTATTTCGATCGCAGATGTGTATGATGCATTAATTTCCCCTCGTTCTTATCGGCAGGGATACACACCAAATGAGGCCACTGAGTTCTTGATGGCTACAGGAAATTCACTTTTTGATCTGAATTTGATAAAAATCTTCTTGCGACATGTATCTGTATACCCAATCGCGACCACAGTATTGCTCAATACGGGCCAAGTTGGTGTTGTCTCTCATGTTGACCCGCTTGCTGTCCACAGACCAATCATTCGCGTCATTCAAGAACCAGATGGCTCTCCTGTACGTTCGCCATACGAACTTGACCTAAGAAAAGAACTCCACCTCATCATCACAAAAACGTTATAAGAACACCCAAACGATCAAAATCACAAATAAAGAGGCGCTTCTTTCATAGAAGCACCTCTTTTTGGGTCTACTTTCAAAAAGGTCAGACCATCTTTTCGAATAATATCTTCCCTATCAAAATGCACATACATGTCTTACTATATCGCATCCAACATTAGAATATGTACTTTCATATAATTTATGGAAAAATCACCAAAAATCACTTTGCTGAAGAATCAATTTTTTTTTTGTTTCCTTTACTACAGTCCATTGCATGCTATAAGTACATTAGTGGAATCACTGTAACATTTAAATAATATACACTTCAGAACAATAAGTCATATTTTAAAAAACTTTTTATTAATAATCATTTAAGACAAAACGGATTTCCTGAGGGTAATCCCCATCACTCATCCATTCTTTTATTTGTTCTACATAATTTGAAAATTCATCTTCAATTAAAAAACTTACCTGTTTAGCCAATTGACTGCTTTTAGGAATGGAGCTAATAGTTGCTTTGATTAAATGCTGCGCTCTGAATCGATTATAGTGCGTGGCATGTGTAAGTAGCTGTTGAATCATATCTAACCTATTTTTATCCTTTGTAAAGGAGTAAAACATGCTGGCTATTGTATCATCAATACTTTTCCAAATCTCATATGGATACCCAATTGAATTGTTAAGCTGTTCCAGATTATCTCGTAATACAGACAAAAATGGACTAATTACTTCTGGAGAGTTTTTACAACATATGTCTAGAACATTTCTCGGGATAGAGAGAAATGGTTTAATAAAATATTGATAAACTCTATTACTAGATTCGGACTTCGCCAAAGCAAGTAAATCTAAAACATATGTAGCATCTTCTTCTGCTACACCCGTGTAAACATAGCTACTCAAACTGTCAAAAGATTGAAATTGCGGAGAACGCATTCTCTTAATAGTATGCTCGATTGCATCCCGAAACTCATCAATGGATTGATATCGTTCATGTCTTCTATCTCTCATTGCTTTATCTACAATTCTATGTAGCGTTACATTTTCTGTAAAACGATATAAAGGCGATTTATTTGAAAGGATAAAATACAGGATTCCACCTAAAGAGAATATGTCGGATAAATGATCTGCGTCAGCAAGTTTATTACTTTGTTCCGGAGCTGTGTAATCTTGATGACCTAATCCATGAACAGAATGACCTGTCTTAAAGGATTTAGATTGTAAGTCTTTTGCTAAACCAAAATCTGCAATTTGAATCGATGGTAAAGTGCTATTTTCACCCGCTTGAAACATCAAGATATTTGAAGGCGCTAGGTCTCTATGGAATTTATCATGTTTATGCAAATATTTTACACCATCAAGTATTTTCAAAAACAATTGAAGTCTATCTTCTTCCGATGCATTCTGGTTATTATTTATCCATTCTTGAAGTGAGAAATCCGCTAGAGGCATTGTGAACCAATATGGTTGTTTTTCAAGTTGTGCTTCATAAATTGGAATAACATTTGGATGATTAAATTCCCTCATCATACGTACTTCTCTCTTAAAGCGAACTGCAAATTCTTCTCCTTCGGTACCATAAATTGTACTTAACACACTCGACGGAAACATTTCTTTACACGCAACAAAATCACTTTTCTTTATATCAATTCCTTTAAAAACAGTTGCAAAAGCTCCTCTTCCTATTTCCTCTGGCTGTATAAGACCATTCCTTTTATCCAAACGATAATATTCTACGAGAAAAGTCTTAAGAGGGTCGAGATCCCTGCTAATTATGTCTTCAACATTATGTTTCGAATATTTATACTTACCTTCCTTAATTCGTCTATTCAACCATTCTATATTACTATTCAATGTTGAGGATAATCTTGAAACATTTCCTGCTTTTGTTATTTTTAACAACTCTTCTACAATTTTATTGATTCTATGTACATATGAAACCACTAGATTATGATCATCCATTTCCAATAAGGGTAACAATTTTTCTGCTAATTCTTTAATCTCATCTACACATTTTAAAGCAGAGATTAACATAAGTTCCTCCATAGTATTGAAATTGATTTTTACACTCGAAGTTACTGCTCAACAATTCCTAACAATTACACTTGAAAAAATTTAAGACAGGTAATTAATTTGAAACCAAAAATTAATTATTTTTCATAACAAAGGATTTTTTTGTGTTCCTTACAAAAAGAAAAACCGCCAATGATATGAACGGTTAAACCATTGATCTCAGTTAGTTAATTAACGAGAACATTTATGTAATAGGTTTTAATTGCCCTTTTGTTATACTTAAATTTCTTATAATTCGTCTTATTTTATTGTGTTATCATATCACTGATCACTTATCAGAATGTTGAATCCTTTGGTCAAAGACCTCTTCCCAAAAAGTAGAGTAATCCAGACTCAGTCGTATCACAGAACGGGATAGGCAAAGTTTCGATGAAATTATACCATTTTTTACTTCTCCATAAAATACCACCATTGTAACCAAATGATTTTTGAACATATTAACAAATTTTTAAGAATCAACCCATCTATTTTTCGAACAAATCAATGCTGAGGATGCCTTTTAAAGTTATTGTTTCTTTCTCGCGAAAATATGTCATACGCAGCATACAAAAAACAACCACAATAGGTGGCTGTTTATAGAAGTTATTTGATATTTATTGAATTCTAGAATATTTTTCATATCTCAAACCTTCTGAAATTGGCACTATAACTTTGCGGATTCTCACATTTTTTTGTCTCAAACTATCTGAGTCCAATCTCACACTTCATGACTGGCTTCAGTTTGCTTTAGCTATAGCTCTCCCCTATCCCGTAACAGCGCATATTCCTCATCGCTAAAAACTCGAGAGCGTGTGAGAAATCGCAAACCTTCTGGACCCTCCAAAGAGAACATGCCCCCTCTACCTTCCACCACATCAATAATCAGTTGCGTATGCTTCCAGTAATCATATTGTGCTTTGCTCATGTAAAACGGAGCTCCACCGATTGTTCCCAACAGAACATCGTACTCACCAACCAGAAATTCATTGGCTGGATAGCACATCGGTGAACTGCCGTCACAACATCCGCCTGATTGGTGAAATAACAAGGGTCCATATCTTTCTTTTAGCCGATCAATCAGTTGGAGCGCTTTATGGGTCGCCATAACCTTCTGAACACTCGCCATGGGAAGAGCCTCCTTGCAAAACATTTTAAGCGCCGGTTGAAGAGAGGGTCATGAACAGCTTTTTTTAGAAGAAGCCTAATGCATCTTCACTGTAGCTGACAAGCAGGTTTTTGGTTTGCTGGTAATGAGACAACATCATTTTATGTGTTTCCCGACCGATTCCCGATACTTTGTAGCCACCAAATGCTGCATGTGCCGGGTAAGCATGGTAGCAATTGGTCCATACACGACCTGCCTGAATTTCTCTGCCCAGTCTGTATGCCGTATTACCATCACGAGTCCACAAGCCTGCACCTAATCCATACAAGGTGTCATTGGCAATTTCCAGTGCTTCATCCGAATCTTTGAACGTTGTCACGGAAACAACCGGTCCAAAGATCTCTTCCTGGAAGATACGCATCTTGTTGTTTCCTTTGAATACCGTTGGTTTGATATAATAGCCATTTTCAAGATCACCTTCTAGCGTATTCCGTTCTCCCCCAATTAAGCACTCTGCTCCCTCTTGGCGACCAATCTCAAAATATGAAAGGATTTTCTCAACTTGTTCTTGTGATGCCTGGGCACCAATCATGGTGTTTAAATCAAGCGGATTTCCTTGTCTGATTGAGGCAACTCTCGCAACGGCACGCTCCATGAACTGATCATAAATCGATTCCTGAATGAGCGCACGAGATGGGCATGTGCATACTTCCCCTTGATTCAGTGCGAACATAACAAAACCCTCAACTGCTTTATTAAAGAAGGCATCGTCTTGTTTGCAAACATCTTCGAGGAAGATATTTGGAGATTTCCCGCCCAACTCCAGTGTGACAGGGATAATGTTGTGTGAAGCATATTGCATGATCAATCTGCCTGTCGTTGTCTCTCCCGTAAAGGCAATCTTGGAGATTCGATTGCTGGAGGCAAGCGGCTTACCCGCTTCCAGACCAAAACCATTTACGATATTTAACACACCTGGAGGAAGCAGGTCCTCTATTATTTCGGTGAGAACAAGGATAGATACAGGCGTTTGTTCAGCTGGTTTGAGTACTACGCAGTTCCCAGCAGCAAGTGCAGGCGCCAGTTTCCATGCAGCCATCAAAATCGGGAAATTCCACGGAATGATTTGGCCGACTACACCAAGCGGCTCTTGAAAGTGATAGGCTACCGTTGTATCGTCAATCTGACTTAGCGTACCTTCCTGTGCACGGATGCAACCAGCGAAGTAACGGAAGTGATCGATTGCAAGAGCAATATCTGCTGCCAGTGTTTCACGTACTGGCTTGCCGTTCTCCCATGTTTCTGTAACCGCTAACAATTCTTTGTTTTCTTCCATTCGAGAGGCAATGGCTAATAGAATACCTGAGCGCTCTGCGACGGATGTCCGCCCCCACTTGTCTTTGGCAGCATGGGCTGCATCCAGTGCCTGTTCAATATCCTCAGCGGTTGAACGAGCGACTTCACAGTAGACCTGACCGGTAACCGGTGTGATGTTATCGAAGTACTCGCCTTTGACTGGTGCTGTCCACTGTCCTCCGATGTAGTTGTCATACCGCTTTTTGAATGTGATGAGAGATCCTGCTTGTCCCGGCTGGGCATAAATCATAAGCCTATTACCTCCCTTTTCTGTGGAAAACGCCTCTGCGTTTTTCCATTAAGTTGGTTGACCGCCTGGGGGCAACGCATTTCATTTAACTTTCCTTATGTAGTTGCCACCCAGACATCCTAGTAGAGCATATGTGCAGCAAATCAAAAAAGAACTTGATGTAAAAAGAAAAAAAGAACCTTTCTCGGGGAAGAAAGGTTCCTTGTTACATCCTGTTATTTGGCTGGTATAAAAGGGCTTTTTGCTTGACGAATGACTCGAATCATCGTTTCCGCATTTGGATATTCACCCGATGTAAATTGTTCGACGACCTTATCTAAATCGTATGGTACCCGTTCAATGGTTGCACGGTATCGATTATTTTCGGCTTCCACAACTGCATACGATGCAAGCGGCAGCCCGTCAAAAGGAAGACCGACACTGCCTGTATTTATCAGGCATTTTCCGTTCATATAGCGTACGTAAGGCAAATGGATATGAGCATATACCGTTATGGCTGCCTGCTCTGACAAAATCTTTGTCTGAAGTTGCTCTACGGATGCATCAGGTAGCACGATATCGAACAGACTCTCTTTTGTCGCATGAAATGCGTGTAGTCGAAGGGAATCTGTCAATTGCAATTGAAATTCATCAGGAAGATTACGCAAATAGATAAGATCACTCTCATCAAGCCGATCGATCGTCCATTCTCTTTCCCGGTTCATCATTTCCAACAAATCTTCTCGCACTTCACCTGCCTGTACACCTCTGACGGTCCATTCATCTGCATTTCCTTTTATGACAGTCGTTTGAAGACTTTGCACAAGTTGAATCGATCTCTTCGGTTCAGGACCTCGATAGGCAATGTCTCCCAAAACATAGATTTGATCAATTCGTTGTTTTTCGATGTCAGCCAGTACTGCTTCAAGGGCTACGGCGTTTCCGTGAATATCAGAGAGAAAGGCTATTCTGATCATTATTTATTCACACTCCTCGAACATCCAGTTATTGGTGTTATGTATAACGTTATATTATAATGGTACTGAACTCAACCTCGAGTTTGTGATTTAAGTCCGTTTCAACCGACAAGGAGGATGTTTATGACAGAAAATTTGCCACCAAAAACCTGTACCATTGACCGTCTCGTTACCCTTGAGGAAGATATTCAACGTGTTTTAAATGGAGAAAAAACTGCTACTCGTCGCAATGGGCGGTATGCTGATCCAGGAGAAATCATGGAACTCAATGGGAAGAAGTTCGAGGTACATAATGTGTATCAACAAGCACTTGGCGAGTTGACTGATGCGGACGCTAAAACAGAAGGGTTCGCTGACGTGGAAAGCTACAAAAACTACATACTATCCATGCACCCGGGAATGCCGTGGATTCCCCAAGCGAGAGTGTGGGTCCACGAATTTCGGGCAGTTTAAAAAGAAAAACAGTGTAGAGCCCAAGAGGCCTGCACTGTTTCTTTGTTTGTTGTCATTGTATCGGAGGAAAAATCATGTATTTATTTCTTGTTAATATACACATCGTAAGCGCCATCGTCTCCACCATTCCTGTGTTGCTCTTCATCCCTATCCTGATCGAGCTGCGTAGAGCAACGGTTTCAAGAAGGGCAGATTTGCTTGCGATCTACAGTAAAATTGTATGGGTTATAAAGCATGCTGGCCATGTATTAATCACAAGCGGGGTGCTACAGATTTGGGTAGGAGGATGGTCTGTCTTTACTCCCTGGATTCTGTCATCG
>NZ_JBNCMT010000027.1:0-23292 GCF_049846925.1 Brevibacillus nigriterrae | reverse complement strand
TGGGTTATAAAGCATGCTGGCCATGTATTAATCACAAGCGGGGTGCTACAGATTTGGGTAGGAGGATGGTCTGTCTTTACTCCCTGGATTCTGTCATCGCTCGTCATTATTTTGGGAGCGCTATTTTTTATTGCTCGGGCATTCACGCCGATCATCAATGCATTGCTGGAAAGTGGCGATACTGACATCCAACCGCTCATCTTTCGTCTGGCCAGGGCATCTTTTTTGTATGCACTGATTATGATTTTTGTTGGATACTTAATGTTAGCCAAACCTAGTCTATGGTAGACTCATCATCCTCCATATTTTCCATTTCACTAAGTTTAGCTACCATATATGTGAAACTGATATAAAAGACGTCAGCAATAAATGTATTGAACGCATGAACCCAAAGTGAGTTCAAGGCATAGGCAAAAGCGATACCTAGTCCGATCACGAACAAACCAAACTGGAACATTCCTTGTTCACCTTCCTTCTTTGTAGTCCTTACTATCACTTTATCCTTTTTCAATAAAAAGTTCACGAATTTTTCACAATTTCCATTAAAAACTTTTCGCTACAATTTGACATGTTGTCAGTCAAAGGTCGGATGTACCCTACCACCCGCAGGCGGTTATCAAAAAAAGGAAATAGTAGTATACTGTGGTCAATAGAAATTTATCGGAAATGGGCGATGATTATGGATTCACGAGGGATTAAACTCATTATTCACGCAAGTACTTTTTTTGCTCCTATATTAGTACCACTCCTCATTTGGTTATTCCTTAAGGATCATGAGAGAGAAACAAAGAATTTGGCAATGGAAGCGATGATTTTTCATATCGTGATCAGCTTCTGCATCTGGGTGTCAGCGTTGCTTTCATTCCTGCTGATCGGAATTCCGTTCCTCATTGTATTTTTGGTTATAGGCTTATTCTATCCAATAAAAGGGATTGTTTACGCATTGCAGGATCGAACTTTTCATTATCCGATCATTGGTTCGCTTTTAAACCGCTAATTAAGACAAAAAAAACCATCGTGAAATTGCTCACGATGGTTTTTCTTTGTTTTTAGCTGTTTTTACGTACGATATCAATCGTTCCTCCACCCAGACATACCTCGCCATCATAAAAGACAACGGCTTGCCCTGGAGTGACTGCTTTTTGTTGCTCATCAAAAATAACTTCGCAACGGTTTCCTTCCAGTGGACGCACAATAACTCCCTGATCAGGCTGACGATAACGGAACTTTGCCGTACATCTGAATTCACCTTCTGGTTTCTGTGCACTAATCCAGTTCACATTAGTTGCAATCAAGCTGGTTGAGAATAGACGTGGATGAGATGAACCTTGGGCAACCAGCAACACATTGCGCTCCAGGTCTTTGTCAACAACAAACCATGGCTCGGCTCCGCCAACTCCCCCACCAATACCAAGTCCTTGTCGTTGGCCCAGCGTATAGTACATGAGTCCGTCATGCTCTCCGATTTCCTGACCATCAACTGTTTCAATTTTTCCCGGTTTTGCAGGCAAGTAAGTGCTCAAGAACTCTTTGAAATTCCGTTCACCGATGAAACAGATTCCTGTACTGTCTTTTTTCTTCGCAGTTGCTAGACCTGCTTGTTCGGCAATTTCTCTCACCTGTTTTTTTGGCAGATGTCCGATCGGAAACATGGTTTTCGCTAACTGATCTTGTCCGAGGGCATTGAGGAAATAAGTCTGATCCTTGTTATCGTCAACACCACGCATCAGCTTGTACTCCCCGTCGTGAAACTCGACACGGGCATAATGACCGGTAGCAACGTAATCTGCACCAAGACTTAGCACCTTGTTGAGGAACTCGCCAAACTTGATTTCACGATTACACATCACATCCGGGTTTGGCGTTCTGCCATTACGATACTCGTCGAGAAAATACTGAAACACTTTATCCATATATTCTGTTTCAAAATTAACGGTATAGTAAGGGATACCAATCTGATCGCAAACACGGCGCACGTCCTGGAAATCTTCTTCGGCCGTGCAATGTCCTGTCTCATCGGTATCATCCCAGTTTTTCATAAATATGCCGATCACATCGTAACCTTGTTGTTTCAATAGATACGCAGTTACGGAGGAGTCGACGCCGCCTGACATTCCTACAACTACTCTTGTATCTTCTGGTCTTTTCATAACATACGATCCTCTTTTCTGTATTGCTGTCTTACCAACAATTCTTTAAGCTTACCACATTTTAAACAATATATCATACATTGTGTTGACTGTGCATGTAGCAGAAAAAACCACCGCTGGGGTGGTTTATTGCAATTGAAACGGTTTGTCTATTTTGTACCACGTAAGACCAATTGTTCCTTCGCCGGTGTGTACTCCAACGATAGGACCCAAATAGGAAACGTGAAAGTGAAGATGAGGATAGGTTTCTTGCAGTTCTTGCTTCCAAGTATTCGCATCTTCCCAAGCATTCGTATGAATAATCGAAACCTGCATCTGAACTCCACTTTTCGCATCATCTTCGAAAAGCTCAAAAATTCGATTCTTCGCTTTCTTCGCTTTCCGCACTTTTTCCACCGTAATGATTTTACTATTTTCATAGGAAACGATCGGTTTGATCTGTAGCATACTTCCCAATACATAGGCAATACCACTTACCCGTCCACCACGGTGAGCAAGCTCCAGGTCCTGAACCATGATATAACTGCGAATCTGAGGGGGAATGGTGCGCAGATAATTGGCAATCTCATCACGAGACTTGCCCTCTCGCTCCAGCTCCATTCCCTCAAAAATCATGGAAGCCATCGTGAATGCTCCCATCCAGGAGTCAATTACCTGGACATTGAAGCCGGTAATCTCTGCTGCCATCAAGGACGATTGGAAGGTTCCACTTGTTCCGCTTGCCACGTGAATTGCAATACCATACTCATACTCTTCTTTCAGCTTTTCATACAAAGCGACGAAGTCACCAACGGCTGGTTGAGAGGTCTTTGGCAATTCCTTGGTTTTTTTAACCCGTTCAAAAAACTCTGGTGCTGTTATCTCTACATCTTCTTTATAACAGGTCTCTCCAAAGATGACGTACAGTGGAACAACATGGATATGATGCTTCTCCAACAATTCCTTATCCAGATATACCGTACTGTCTGTTATCCATGCAATCTTCTTCTGTTTCACGTGAACACCCCTATTGATACTAGACGGTATACATAGTCTGACGAAGTTGTTTGATATCGTCATTCTCCAGGTATTCGTCGAAACTCATTTGACGGTCAATGATTCCTTTTGGCGTAATCTCAATGATGCGATTTGCGATTGTCTGTACAAATTGATGGTCATGAGAGACGAACAGCATCGTTCCATCGAAATCAATCAGACCATTATTTAGTGCAGTAATTGACTCCAAATCCAAGTGGTTGGTCGGTTCATCGAACAATAGCACGTTGGCACCGCTCAACATCATGCGTGACAGCATGCAACGAACTTTTTCGCCCCCGGACAATACACTTGCTTTTTTCAGGGACTCTTCACCAGAGAACAGCATACGTCCAAGATAGCCTCGAACGAATGTCTCGTCTTGGTCTTTTGAGTACTGTCTCAACCAATCTACAAGATTTAGGTCTACATCGAAATACTCTGCGTTGTCTTTCGGGAAATACGTTTGAGTTGTTGTCACACCCCAAGTGAATTCACCTTCATCTGGAGTCAGTTCACCCATTAAAATCTTGAACAAGGTTGATTTCGCAAGTCCATTTGGTCCTACTAGGGCAATCTTGTCGCCTTTGTTTACCGTTAAATGAAGCTTGTCGAAAACTTTCTCCCCATCAATGGTTTTCGAAAGATTCTCGATGCCGAGGATATTTTTGCCCGCTTCCCGATCCGGTTTGAAGTTGATAAATGGATACTTGCGGTTTGATGGTCTGATGTCATCCAACGTAATTTTATCAAGCATTTTCTTACGAGAAGTTGCCTGTTTGGCTTTACTTGCATTGGAGCTGAAACGAGCGATAAACTTCTCGAGCTCCTTGATTTTCTCTTCTTTTTTCTTGTTCTGGTCTCTCATCAATTGCAAGGCAAGTTGGCTGGATTCGTACCAGAAATCGTAGTTACCAACATAGATTTGAATTTTGCCAAAGTCAATGTCAGCAATATGCGTACATACTTTATTCAAGAAGTGACGGTCATGGGATACTACAATGACAGTCTTTTCATAGTTCATCAAGAAATTCTCAAGCCATTGGATTGACTCCAGGTCCAAGTGGTTCGTCGGCTCGTCTAAGAGCAGGTTGTCAGGATTTCCGAACAACGCTTGCGCCAACAAGACGCGGATTTTTTGGTTACCATCGAGTTCTTTCATTTTCTTGTCGTGCAAGTCTCTTGGGATACCAAGACCGATGAGCAACTCACCTGCATCGGATTCAGCCATCCAGCCATTCAATTCATCGAACTCGCCTTCAAGATCGGCTGCTTTGATACCATCTTCATCAGAGAAGTCTTCTTTCATATAGAGAGCGTTTTTCTCTTCCATGATTTCATAGAGACGAGCGTGACCCATAATTACCGTTTTCAACACTTCGACCTCATCGAATTCGAAATGGTTCTGCTTCAAGACAGCAATCCGTTCCCCTGAAGAAACGATTACTTCTCCGTTGCTTGGCTCAATTTCGCCAGACAGAATTTTGAGGAATGTCGATTTACCGGCACCGTTTGCTCCGATCAAGCCGTAGCAGTTGCCTGGAGTAAACTTGATATTTACATCTTCGAAAAGAGCGCGTTTGCCGTATCGTAACGTAACGCCATTTGTACTGATCATTAGTTGGTTACCTTCCTTTATTCAATTTATATAAAAACAATCTCATTTCTGCGACAAATCTTTCTGCTGCAGAAATTGTGCTACATTTTTTAACCCATAGTGTTGAATTATAGCATATCTTTGACCCTTCAGGTAGCGAAATAGGCAAAAATACACATGGAATTTAACATACCAACAGTTTTTTCCAAACTCACGTGACGTATATCACGAAATAGACCAATATCTTGAAACAACAGGAAAATGATCGTTCTTTAAAAAAGAAAAGGACCCGAATAATGGTCCTACTTTTGGCTAAAGGCAATTTTTAATCCTATTATTGCGTAAAGAGACCCTTGAATAATGTTAATCTTCTTAGATAATGATGGATTTTTTCGTAGAAAATAACCTACTTTTCCAGCAAACATGCTTATAAAAGTAAAAATGACTAAAGTTTGGACCAGAAATATGATTCCATAGACAAGCATTTGTATGGAAGCATTACCATTTTCATAATTTATAAACTGTGGGAAGAATGCCAGAAAAAACAAAGAAACTTTTGGATTTAAAAGATTCATTATTATTCCTTTTTTGTATAAAGATTTGTAGTCTAAAGTGTCCTCGTTAGTAAGGTTAATACTCGAACTTTTTTCACTAAACGACTTATATGCTAAGAATAACAGGTATGCTGCTCCTGCATATTTTATTACTGTGAATGCTAAAGCTGATTGATAAATTACTGCTGAAATTCCGATTGTCGCAGTTGTTATATGAACTAATAATCCTGTACAAAGCCCAAGTGTAGTAAAAATTCCTGCATATTTCCCTTTTGCTATACTCTGTGCCAAGGTGAACAAATTATCTGGTCCAGGCATAAGGGTAAGAACTATTGCTGCACCCAAAAAAGATGTAACAGATAGAAAGTCCATATTTATCCCCCCGCTTACATTTAAAGCGAATATTAACACAAACTTAAGAAGCCAGTCTAACACTTTATTTTCGTGTTTTGACTGGCCTTTTTGAACAGTTACATTATCATTGATTCAACTCTTCTACCAGGATGGAAAGCTCTGTCCAGCGGTCCATCAGTTGTTCCAACAGACTGGTGAGTTGTTGTTCCTCTTCGAACAGCTTTTGCACTCGCTCAAAGTCACTGCCTGCCGTTGCTATCTGCTGTTTCACCGCTGCGATTTTCTCTTCGACCTCAGCAATTCGCCCTTCGATTTCATCCCAATCCTTTTGGTCTTTGTAGGAAAGCTTGCGTGTCCGGTTCTTGTTTCGTCCTTTGTCTGCGTTGTCTTCTTGCTGAACCGTTTTGGCAACTTCTACTGGCTTGCTGTCTTCTTCTGCCTTCCTCACGTCCAAATACTCGGAGTAATTGCCTGTGAAACGACGAATCTTTCCATCTTCGAAAGCAAACAGATGCTCAACTGTTCGATCCAGGAAGTAGCGGTCATGCGAAACCGTGATGACAGCACCCGGAAAATTCTCCAAATAATCTTCGAGCACAGATAACGTCTGAATATCCAAATCGTTCGTCGGCTCGTCTAATAACAAAACATTCGGCTCCCCCATAAGTGTCCGAAGCAGATAGAGCCTGCGTCGCTCGCCGCCTGACAACTTGGCAATCGGCGTCCATTGCTGATGGGGAGGGAATAAAAAGCGCTCGAGCATTTGCGAAGCCGTAATTGCCTGACCATCGACGGTGTAGATTACCTCTGCTGCTTCCTTTATATACTCAATCACTCGCAGCTTATCGTTCATCTCGACACTTTCTTGTGTATAATACGCCAGCTTTACCGTTTCACCAATTTCGATTGTTCCTGCATCGGGCATTGTTCGGCCTGCAAGCATTTGCAACAGAGTTGTTTTTCCGCTTCCATTGGGACCGATGATACCTACCCGATCACCGGGGACCACGATGTAACTGAAATCATTGATAAGCTGACGAGCTTCAAATCCTTTGCTCACGTGTTCCAGTTCAATTACTTTTTTGCCAAGTCGGCTCGCACCAACAGCGATATCAAGCTTTTCTTGTGGCCCTGCGACTTCACGAGATTGAAGCTCTTCTGCACGCTGAATTCTCGCTTTCTGCTTGGTAGTCCGAGCTTTGGCACCTCTTCTCAACCACGCCAGTTCACGGCGAAGCAGGTTTTGGCGCTTGCTCTCCGTTGCCGCTTCCTGCTCTTCTCGCTCTGCTTTTTTCTCCAAAAACGTACTGTAGTTGCCTTCATAGCTGTACATCTTTCCCCGATCAATCTCGAGGATCCGATTGGTCACCCGATCAAGAAAATAACGGTCATGTGTAACCAGAAGCAGACATCCCTTGAACCTGGCAAGATACTCTTCCAGCCACTCTACCGTCTCATTGTCAATATGGTTCGTCGGCTCATCCAGAATAAGCAGATCAGCCGGTTGTATCAGGGCACTTGCCATCGCTACCCTCTTTCGTTGACCACCCGACAATTCGCCTACAGCTTGCTGGAAGTTCGTAATTCTCAGCTTGGTCAGAATGGACTTGGCAGAGGTACTGGCATCCCATGCGTCATGAATGTCCATTTGCTGCTGCAAGTGCAGTAACTGACGTTGTTTTTGCTCATTATTCGGGTCAACTTCCAGTTCACTCACAGCCTGTTCATACGCACGCATCGTTTTCATTAACGGAGAATCTCCATGAAACACTTGCTCCAAAACGGACGATGTAGGATCGAACTCCGGTGTTTGCGGTAAAAATTCAATACGAAAATGATTGGCATGCGTAACCTTCCCTGCGTCCGCCGTCTCTTTGCCCGCCAATATTTGCAATAACGTCGATTTTCCAGTTCCATTTACACCGATAATGCCAATTCGCTGTCCTTCCGATATCGCAAAAGAAATATCCTTAAAAAGCACTTTCTCCCCGTAGCTTTTAGTTAATCCTTCAGCCGTTACGACGTTCATCTTTTCATCTCCTCTACGAAACCCACCCGCAGTTGCTTGGGTTGCCCTCGGGCATGACCCCACCTAAATTACTAAAAAAATCGCAATTGTTCATAACGCTCTGTTTGAGTAGAAACAAAATTGGAAAAGCCCACTCCCACTAGACGAATCCCGGATGAATAATCAAAAAAGTCGACCAGCTTCTCCAGAAGGGTGTCGCACTCATTCGGATAATCAATCCTGCACTGTTTGCTTCTCTGTGTGAAATCAGCAAATTTAATCTTAAGCGTCAACGTCTGTGGTTGTAAACCATCAGTCTGAATTTCTTCCAACACTTCTCCCAGCAATTCGGAAGCAATCAGTAACACAGACTCACGTTTAGTTTCATCAACCGCAAGCGTCGTTTCTCGGCTTACTGATTTGACGGGCCGATTCATGATGATTTCCCGATGATCGATACCTCTTGCCATAAGATATAATGACTTGCCCATTTTACCAAACATCCGAAAGACTTCTTCCTCTGTTAAACTCCAAAAATCCTCGACAGTATGGATGTTTCGTCTGCTCAGCAATTCCAGTGATTTCTTCCCTATACCATGTATGACACCTACTGATAAAGGACGAAGAACGTCCAACACTTGATGAGGACGAATCACCACGAATGCGTCCGGTTTCTTCAGATCACTGGCGATTTTGGCTAACGACATATTCTCAGCAATTCCGATGCTGCAAGTAAGTCCCGTTTCACGGTGGATCCGATCCTTAATCTGTCTTGCAACGGGAATGACATTATCAATGTGGGACATGTCCAGATAAGCTTCGTCCAAACCCACTCTTTCATACAAATCGGTGTATTGAGAATAGACCGCTTTTATTTCTCGTGATTTTTCTTCATATCGAGAAAATCGTGGCTGCACGTAAATTCCATGCGGGCACTTTTTCTTGGCCAAGGTGATCGGCATGGCTGATCTGACACCATATTTTCTCGCTTCATAACTGCAAGTGGCGACCACACCCCTATTGTCTGTACCTCCTACGATTACGGGTTTACCTCGGTACTTCGGCTGATCCAATTGTTCTACACTCGCATAAAACGCATCAATATCAAGATGCAAGATTGCCCTTCTACGTACATTATTTTGTGTACAATTCATTTAAATTCCTCCAACTCTATAAATCCAATAAGGAAGAGTTAGATTAGTAGTTTGGATCGCTCTTTCGTATACATAATTATCCTTCATATTAGCATACACTTGTTCGTATTCAAACAAAGCGTTTATTTTTTTTAGAACTGGTACAAACTACAAATGGATATTTTTACCAAATCACTTATGCATTCAGAGGTAATCTTTGCCAATAATATGTTGTAGCTTTATGCGAGCAGAAAGGGGAATAGCGATATGGAAGTCCCGAAAGAGATATCTCGATCTTCACCCGAGTATGAGTACGACCTTTCCACAGTACTTGTGAAAGCTGGGACCCTATATGAGAAGTGCCTCGGGAGTGAATGGCTCCTTTTTGCCCCCGATTGGCCCGGTTGGCCTGTGGTCGTAAACGATTCAATTCACGAACTGCTGGACCAGTTTCAGACGCCCTCTACGGTTGGTGACGTGCTTGCACGTTTTGCAGAGTGCGACCTTGTGCACCATGGTGCCACTGACCTTAGGCATCTCGTGAATGCTATCGCCTTTTTAGAGGACGGAGGCTTCCTACGAACCGGAGTGACCAACTTTCCTTATCTTTTACCCTCAGGCGAGCCGTCGTCCCCCAAGTCGATGGAAGTGTGGCTACACGTCACGAATGCATGCAACTTAGCCTGCACCTATTGCTTTGTGCAGAAGAATGACGCGGAGATCATGCATGATTCGGTGTGCGATGCTACCGCAGAAAAACTTGCACGCACCGCAATCTCAAATCAACTCGAGAAAGTGACAGTCAAATTCGCCGGCGGAGAGCCGACGCTGGCCATGCCTATTGTCGAACGCTTTTGGGCCCGCTTCGAGGCGGCTCTTGCAGGCACTGGTATCAAGACGCATGCGGCTTTGCTGTCAAATGGGACTAAGATCGATGACCGAGTCATCGCCTTCCTACGCCGGCCGAATTCGAGCATTAGCATCTCAGTCGATGGATGCGGTGATGCTCACGACCTCAATAGACGAACCAAGGGCGGCTCGCCGACTTGGCTTCGCATCGTAAAGAATATCGATCGACTTCAAAATAATGATATATCACCTTATATAATGGCCACCATAACCAATGGATCACGGCAAGGCTTGCCCGAGTTGATCCGCTGGGTGTTCTCACGGGGTCTACAAATACGACTAAGCGTAGTCCGGGAGCTTGGCTGCGGTCCGGATGCCGACAGCCAAGCGTTCGCCGAAAGGATGGGACATTCTTTCAATGACGCCTTTTCGTTGCTGGAAGCCGAACAGGTCCTTTTCGACCCACGCCTCGACCTGCAGATATGTGAACTGCGATTTGACCAGCCCTCGTCATGGGTCACTTGCGGAATCGGTTTGAACCATTTGGTGGTTAGAGCAGACGGCACGCTCGTAAGCTGCCCGATGACTGTCAACAATTTGGGGCATACAGCCGGTGATGATCTGCTTGCGACATGCCGAAGCACGTTTCCGTTCAAGCCGAGTGAATCACGAGAAGGCACCGATGGGGCGGAATGTCTATCCTGTCGATGGTTCCCTGTTTGCGCTGGAGGTTGCCCCGTGAACAACGAGAAAACGCGTGGACACCCTTTCGCACGTTCACCGCTCTGCTCATTTTACCAAACGGTGATTCCCAGATATCTTGACCTATTCGGGCGAAAGCTTCAGGAAAGGTCTGCAAGAGGAAAGAGGGCACAAATAAACTAAAGAGAAAGAGGCAGAAAAATGGAGAAGCAGAGCAAGCTCCGGAAAACGATGGAAAGCCTGTCGAGTGCTGGTCTTGTTATTTGCGGCAGGTTGTTCGAAATAGATGATGAATCCTTAACTGTCCATGCAGACAATGCACATTATGAAGTGCTTCTCGAATACATTGCGAATGCAAATGAGCTTGCAAGCGCCAAGCAAGGAGATAAGGTCGAGGTGCTGGTTTTGCCAAACGCAACAATAGTCGAGAAACGGCTCATTAAGGTGAACATGCCCGGTATCATCACCAGTGAAGTTTTCTGGGATTGTTTTGATGATTCGTCGGATGTGTCAGAATCGGCGAGGGATGTTATCGCCCGTTGTGAGTGTAGCCGGTGTGTCACTGATTGTAGCCGCTGTCTCTGTGATCATGACTGCAGCCGATGCACCGTCAGGTCCGAGCAGCCTTTTGCACCACGAGCGGGGTTCCGGAGGATCCGGCGGTGATCATCTACTTCGATTGCCTCGAACAAGTTGCAAAAAAGACATCTGCCTCATTTTTTTAGAGGACGGATGTCTTTTTTTACAGCGAATATGGTCATAGCGCTTTACATTTCCATGCCATGCAGACCCGAGGATATAGCGACATCATACTCACCTTTCGCCCAGCATTCGAATACCTTGCTAGTATGAACAAAGACAGATGTCAGCGAGGTGATGATAATCATGCCTGAAGCCAGTACCCGTGCAACGATTCTGGAAAAACGCTACGAACGTCCCCGCCTGCACTTGCGCTATCCAAAGATTCAGGGGCTGTCCAATCCGTTCGCAGAGCAAAAAATAAATCACACCATTCAACAGCTTCTGTTTTCATTAATTCGTGACCAGGGTTATGCCAATCCAGTAACAGATATAACTGCAACATACAAGGTTCGGCTTAATAAAAATGGAGTTCTCAGCATCACATACGAAGTCTATTCCTATACACAAGGCGCTGCGCATGGACTAACGGTGATGAAATCAACCACCTTTCAGCTAGAAACAGGCAAGTTGGTTTCGTTCGAGAGCTTGTTTAAACCGAATAGCAAGTATCGATCAATAATCAATGCGAAAATCAAATCAGAAACAAAAGAGAATCAAGTCCCTCTCATCAAAGAATTCGTAACCATTTCACCTGATCAGGATTATTATCTGACAGATGATGCATTGATCGCATACTTTCAATTATATGAATACACCTCTTATGCGTATGGTTTCCCTGAATTTTCCATTCCCTTTTCGTACCTGAAACCTGTCATTAATCCATATGGACCCATCCCGAAAATAATGAGAAGTTAATGCGATACCAGAACAACCGCAGTGGCAAAATACATGAAAAAAGCCCATTCTACGTTAGTAGAGCGGGCTTGTCTGTTTTATGTAAGTGGGGCACACAGAAAAAATCCCCTTATGGCTGCTTCCTTCCGGACCTGACCAGATTCGTGGCTTTTCTGCTGCCTTGAACTTAGTATACACTTTTTAAATGAAAAAGAAAAGAGGAAGTTAGAACTACTTTCGGGAATAATAGGAACGATTATTTTTTATAAGCAGTTACCCTCTTGTGATGTTTATCACAGGCTGATAAACTTAGCTTAATAATAAGAAATATTTTTAATAAATATAGGAAACTCGCATACTGCCCCGAGGTGATTATATGCCAATTACGAGTGGAACGTTCACCGATCAAATTTCTATAAGCTATATTCAGGAACTTCAGGCTCTTGGCAGCAAACGGGTTTTTCACGAATCTACCGTACTGTTCATGGATGGAGAAAAAGCTGACTTCGTCTATTTTATACATGAAGGCACTATTCAAATTACGAAGACAACGGCAAACGGGAAAGAACTGACGATTGCTTCATTCGGTGCGGGAGAACTGGCTGGCGTGTTTGGTTTGTTTGATCCTACAGTCGTTTATAGTGCCACTGGCATGACCATTAGCACTTGTGAAGTCACCGTGATACAACGGACCAATCTCGAGAAATTATTGACCCAAAATGGAGCCTTCTGCATTGAATTTATGAGATGGATGGCAACTGCCAATCGTCGGATGCAATCCAAATTCCGTGATCTTCTTTTAAATGGCAAAACAGGTGCACTCTACTCCACACTGATCCGCATGTGCAATTCTTACGGAAAAGAAGACGAGAAAGGGATTTTGATTGAACTGCCTCTAACCAATCGGGAGCTTGCTCAATATATCGGTCTAACCAGAGAAACTGTGAACCGGATGCTTGCTGAATTAAAAAAGCTGGATGTAATTGAATTGCGCCCGAATGGATACATCCTGGTCAAAGATGTCCAATACTTAAAAGATACGATTTTCTGTGACGACTGTCCACCTGATATATGTAGAATCTAAACTTTACCAAATCGCAAGTGCCCTAAAACCAAGAAAACAAGCCAAGAGTCCATTCTCTCTAGGCTTGTTTTTTTGGTTGTGTTAATCCTTTACAATTGATTGAAATAATTCTCTGCATTCCTTGACGATCACTTGCTGGTAACCAGTACCTTCTCCGTACTGCTGCAACATTTGTTTATAGGTTTCTTTCAGTTTTTCCTGGTAATCGTCAGCATTGCGATCTGGATTCTGCGCTTTAAATTGACGCATCACCGCCTGTACATGCTCTGGACGTGGACCCCATTTTCCCATAACAGTCCCCTTCTCATCCGTAATCAGCATGATCGGTATCGCTCTACCTCCCATTGTCAGGAACTGATCAATCAGGTCGAGGTGCTCTTCCATCACCATCAGTTCACAGGGGAGCTGCATTTCCTCAACCAGCCGGAAGAGTACGGGTACATTACGAATAACATCGCCACACCAATCGGCTGCGATAATTTGACTACGTAAATCGGTTCGACCACGGAACTGTTGAAAAAATTCTCGATCTTCTTCATTTTCGAACGCAAATTGATCATACCAATTTTGGAGCTGCTCCTGGTTTTTTGTCATTTGCAGAATAAAATCGCGGGATGATATACCTTTACCCAATTTCTCAGCAATTTGTACGCTCATCTACTACCTCCATTTTTTCAGGAATAAATTATTCGTTACTGTCTGGGCCTTCTTTTGAGGTAACTTCCATCAGCTTTTTCATCAAAATATGCTGAGGCATGTGCATGATCTGTTCAATGGGTACATTTAATTTTTCGGATAGCATTTTTGCTGTTTCTAATGAGATGGGATTTGGCTTCATGATGAAAACCTCCTAATACAATTTATGCGTAATCCTGAAGAAATACTTCCATTTGTTGTCGAGGGATCGGTTTTGAGAACAGATAGCCCTGCATTTTTTTACAGCCAAGCTCCCGCAATAAACTCATTTGTTCCTCTGTCTCTACACCTTCTGCAATAACTGACCGTTTCAGACTTCGAGCCATCACGATAATCGCCTTCACGATTGCAATATCATCGGGACTGTCAACAATTTCACGTACGAACGACTGATCGATTTTCAATGAATCAATCGGAAATTTTCTCAGATAACTGAGCGAAGAATAGCCTGTGCCAAAATCGTCAATCGAGATTTGTATCCCCATTTCCTTTAATTCCTGCAGCTTTTCTATGACGGTATCAACCTGTTGCATGGCCATGCTTTCGGTTACTTCCAGCACAAGGTACCTTGGGTCCAGTCCTGTTTCGATCAAGGCATTTGCCACCTGGTGGATAATGTTTTGTTGTTGGAACTGAAAAGGAGACAAGTTCACGGCAATCGGAATCTTAGGTAATCCTTGCTCTTGCCAAAGCTTATTTTGCCTGCACGCTGTTCGCAAAACCCACTCTCCAATCGGAATGATCAAGCCTGTTTCCTCTGCAATGGGAATGAATTCACCAGGAGAGACCATACCAATCGTCGGATGTTGCCAGCGAATCAACACTTCCATCGAAGTGATATTGCCTGTAATAATGTGATAAACGGGCTGGTAATACAATATAAACTCTTCTCGCTCAATTGCTTTTCGCAGATAATGCTCCATTTCCAAACGGGGGATCCGCTTGGTCTCGGGAGGCTTCACATAGTAATGATAATTGTTTTTTCCGTTTGCTTTCGCCGTGTACATCGCCTGATCAGCCTGTTTCATCAATTGATCAGCCGTAGTATCCAAATCACTGTACATCGCAATACCTATGCTAGCGGTTACATAAAACTCGTGATTGTCTATCTGGATCGGCCGCTCGATCATTTCTAAAATCTGTTTGGCAATGAGACTTACCTCATCCTGATTTTCAAACTGTCTGAGTAAAATAACAAATTCATCTCCACCTAACCGGGCAATCAACGATGGAGCACGAAAGAGTAGTTGCAACCTGGTAGCGACGATCTGTAGTAAGAGATCGCCTTTATCATGCCCCAGTGTATCGTTCACAATCTTAAATCGATCCAAATCCAGAAACATAATGGCGATATTCTCATCAGAAATTTCCGCAATGGACTTGGTCAATTCATCTTTAAACAGCCGACGGTTCGGCAATCCGGTCAGGTCATCATGATATGCTAAGTAAGCCAGCTTCTCTTCGAATTGCTTCCGTTGTGTGATATCTCTTGTCAGTGAAATGACGTGTGTGCAGATACCTTTTTCATTAAAAATCGGAGTGAGAACTGACTCTCCTGAAACTTTCCCGTTAGGCAGTGTGACGGAATCCTCGTACCAGATCGGTTTTCTCTCGGTGACCGCCTGTTGGTATTTTATCGTTAAGAAGTGAGCCATTTGGGGATTATTCACGTCTTCAAACTTTTTACCGTAGGCTTCTTCAGTTAAGCCGGAGAATTCCATGGCAGATCGATTCATTAGATAATAGCGAAATCTGCTTCCCTCTTCTACCGACATCAAAAAAACCATGTCTGATATTCCTTGACAGAAAAAGAAGAGGTCATCAGCACTGATTCCAAAATAGCTTTGATTTTGTTCCGTCATAACTATGTTCCCCTTTATTAACCCGTTCTTCCTTAATGTATCTCTATACCCAGCGATTGTCTATATGTAAACAATGATTTATAAGAAAGCCTTTTCATGAATGTTCCTGTTTTGTAAAATTTGGTAATAACAGAAAAGCACAGATAAAAATATCTGCGCTCCAGTCACTTTTTGGTTTTCTCAATGCCTTTCCCAAGCGTCAAAATACATGGTACACCATATCCGATCGCTCCTGGTTGTGCCATTCTCTCCAGATAACGTATTCCTCGCTCACATTGACGGCACTTTGCACAAACATCTGATGTTACAATCTTCATGTTTCGCTGTGCCCGATCTGCTACCTGTTTATCTTTTTTCTTGACTTTCTTTGCCATGGCTATCCTTCCTCCTTCCATATCCCTAGCTGAAATATCATATGAAGGAGGATGAGCATGGTTCCTTGAACACTTGATCTACCAGCCCAAAATGACACGGAGTAAGCTAGTTGTCTCAGTCGATGGGTAAAGCACATACAAAAAGAGGTAAACCATCACACCCGTACACGAGCTGAATATCCAGAATCCTGCTGTCAACGGCCCCCATTTTTTATGATTCGCAAATTTTCTTTTGAGAGCAAACCGAATCGTTACAATCCCAATAAAAGCGGAGATTGTCGCAAAAAGGATATGGAACAACAAAAAACCATGATAGTATTTTTTCAGGTCATCCGGCCCGCCAAACAGGGATGAACCGACTAGAATCGTCCGTGACAAATACAGTACAAAGAAACCAAGAGCAAACAGGCTTGCCAGCTTCATTGTTTTAGTGTGTTTTTCTTTCTTGCCCTGTTTGATCAGATAATAGCCATAACCAACCAGGCTGGCGCTGATGACAATGCACAATGTACTGAGAGTAGGCAATACCGCCATGAATTACCACTTCCCCTCGGGTTGATCCGGTTCTGGCGGGTTTTCCGCACGGTACCACTTGTAAAAAATCATTCCAATAACTGTTCCGTAAACGATCTCCTGTATCAGTTTCATCAACACTCCCCCTAATTGCTGATCCTCCAGAGGAGTAAACAAATTTAGAAACGGCAATGTATTCTGATAGCTTTTGTAAAGCAGATGGTCTGCAAAAATGATAAGTGCACAAGCAGGCGTCAAAAGCACTCCATTTGCAAACATATAGCCAATCTTCATCATATACGAGAGCGGTTTTCGTCCTGTTTCCGGTGCAAAAATCGGCCACCACATGCCAAACGCAGATAGCTGCAAAAGTGCGTGAAAAACGAAATGTATGAATGCATTGTTGGATACGGCATCAAAGATAAGTGGCACATGATAAAGCGAAAACAGCATATTGAAGAGCACGACCGCCAGGAGTGGACGGGTAAAAAAATTAATTATTCTTCCCCAAAGCCTGTGACGGAGTACGGTATGAATCAGATGATCGGGCAAGCCAAACAGGAGAAGGGGTGCCATGATAAAATACTGGATAGACTGCTGAACCATATGCAGACTGAATGAGTAGTGATGCCCATAAAAAGCAAGAGGGCTTCCCTGTGAGATGTACATGAGCAAGAGTCCTGTTAAAAAACTGGCTTGTTTTTGAGTAGAATCTGGCCTTATCAACGTCATATAAAGCATAGCTAGTCCAAGCGTGATGAGTATCCAGTCAGGCCTCCATAAATCCATAAATCCGTTGTCAATCGATGGATGATGATGCAACTTCTCACCTCCTGTATCACATAACGGTCATGACCGTTTTGTTGCCCGCAAAGCGGTCACATCACTTTTATGACAAGGTACCTCAGCGTAACATCTGGCATTTACTTCGGTAAAAACGTCGAGACGTTTTTCACAGAAAATAGTAAGAAAGAGGGGGACAGACGAAGCACCCCCTCCTCTGTTTTTTTACCACCACATCCAGTAAACAGCCGTAACAATTGCTGTTATGGTAACAATCGTCCCTGTCAACATCCCGATCATTGGGCCCTTATGGCCTTTTTGGCTAAAATGCATCCAGTAAAACAATTGAAAGAGCACTTGAATGATCGCAAGGACGATTAAAAATGGGATCGCAAACGATCGATCTGTCGCCATTACTGCGATAAAAGCCAATGCAGTGAGAACAATGGAGAGAATGAATGTTATCAGATGCGGTCTTGCGCTCTCATGCTTTTTGTAGCTCATCTGTCAGCCCACCTTCCCCATCAAATACACAACGGTAAAGATGAATACCCAGACCACGTCAACGAAATGCCAGTAAAGACTGGCGACATACAGCTTGGGTGCGGTAACGACCGTGATCCCCTTTTTGATCACTTGCAATTGCAATGTCAGAATCCAGCTCACCCCGAATAATACGTGGCCACCATGGAACCCGACCAAGGTGTAAAAAGCTGAACCGAACGCACTGGAAGAAATTTTATGTCCTGCGTGAACATAGTGATAAAATTCGTAAATTTCCAATGCGAGGAATCCGAGTCCAAGCAGCACGGTTACAGACAACCAAGCCTGTAGTGTCCGAATACTGTTCCGATGCATCCCCATGATGGCAAGTACACTGGTCAGACTGCTGGTAAGGAGGATGAAGGTTGATGCTGCTACGATCGGAAGCTCAAACAGTTCTTGTGCTGTCGGCCCTCCAGCAACCTGATTTCTAAGGGCAATGAATGTTGCAAACAAACTTCCGAACAGTACTGTCTCTCCCCCTAGAAACAGCCAGAATCCCAGAACTTTGTTTTTGCCTTCCAAGGTTGCTTTTTCTGGTTCATCCGGGAGAGTGGTTGATGTCAAGTGTTGATTCGCCATTTACAATCTCCCCCCTTTGTCATGAGTGATTTCATCTGCGTGTATATGATAGCCAGGGTCGTCAAAGATTGAGCGGATGAACATGCAGGTAATCGTGATTACGAGACCAATGATGGCTACCACAGTATAGTGATACATAAATCCGAAACCTGCGATAAACAGACCTACTGACATAATGAACGGCAGGATTGATGGTGAAGGCATGTGTATATCACCGAGTGGCTCGGCTGGTTTCATCGTCCGGGAGCCTTTCATTTTCTCTGTCCAAAGTGCATCCATTCCTCTGACCAGTGGCGTCTGGGCGAAGTTATACTCAGGTGGAGGAGATGGAATTGTCCACTCCAGTGTGCGTCCGTCCCACGGATCTGCCGGAGCATTCTTCGGTTTGCGATTGGTTATGAAGATATTGAGTAGGAAGGCGATCGTCCCCAAGCCCATCAAGAGTGCGCCAATTGTGCTAATCAAATTGCCCAGTTCCAGACCTTGACCTGGCATATAGGTAAATACCCTTCTAGGCATTCCGAGGACTCCAAGGAAATGCTGCGGGAAGAATGTCAAGTGGAAGCCAATGAAAAAAAGCCAGAAATTCCATTTGCCCAGCTTCTCGTCGAGCAATCTGCCAAACATTTTCGGCCACCAGTAATAAAGACCAGCGAACAAGCCGAACGCCATCCCGCCTACAATGGTATAGTGAAAGTGAGCGACGACAAAGTAGCTGTCCTGGAACTGGAAATCAGCAGGAGGCACACTAAGCATGACCCCAGTCATCCCCCCGATCACAAAGGTTGGAATAAAGCCTAGCGCAAACAGGTTCGAGGTGGTAAAGCTGATTTGTCCTCCCCACAAGGTCAACAGCCAGTTAAAAATCTTGATTCCTGTTGGCACGGCGATCAGCATCGTAGCAATCGCAAATAACGCATTGGCAATCGGTCCAATCCCAACTGTAAACATGTGATGGACCCACACCATGAATCCCAGGAAGCCGATAATGATCGTAGCGAATACCATGGCGCTGTACCCGAACAAACGCTTGCGGGAAAAAACGCTGATTACCTCCGAAATGATACCGAACGCCGGAAGTATCAAAATATACACTTCGGGGTGACCAAAGATCCAGAATAGATGCTGCCACAACACAACATTTCCACCGCTGCCTACATTAAAGAAATTCGCTCCGAACAAACGATCAAACATCAGCAGAACCAAACTAACTGTGATGGCAGGGAACGCAAACAGCACGAGTGCCGATGTGATAAAGGAAGCCCACGTAAACAATGGCATACGCATAAAGGACATCCCTGGAGCACGCATGTTGATGATCGTAACGAGAAAGTTAATCCCGCCAATCAATGTACCGATACCAGCAATCTGCAAGCCTAACACATAAAAATCTACACCAAATTCGCTGAACCTGTTCGTCGATAAAGGAGTATACGCCGTCCACCCAGCATCAGGTGCGCCTCCCAAAAACCAGCTTGTATTCAGCAGCACTCCCCCTGCAAAGAACAGCCAGAAACCAAGTGCATTGACAAACGGGAAGGCCACATCCCGCGCGCCAATTTGCAAGGGTACTACCGCATTCATCAGGGCAAAAATGATCGGCATCGCTGCCAAAAAGATCATTGTGGTCCCATGCATGGTCAGCAATTGATTGAAGGTAGCAGCTCCCACAAATGTATTATCTGGATACATAAGCTGAAGTCGCATTAAAAGAGCTTCCAGACCTCCGATGAGAAAGAAGAATCCTCCCGCTATCAAGTAAAGAATTCCTATTTTTTTATGGTCAACAGTTGTGAGCCAATCCCACAAGCCACTGCGTTGCTTTCGCGCATGATGAGCAGTCACGGTTTTTCCCTCCTATTCCTTGCTTTTTAATGAGCCTAAATATTCGACTACTGATGAAAGTTGTTCCGGAGTCAATTGCACTTGTGGCATTTTATTACCCGGCTTCACTTCTTGAGGGTTCCTGATCCACTTTTCCAATTCTTCTTTATTGTTTGTTTTAATCCCGACTACCAGTTCACGATCACCGAAATTCGTCAGGTTCGGGCCAACTTTTCCACCCTGCCCACCAATAGCATGACAGCCTATGCAACTTTTTTGGAATACTTGTTCACCTTGCTTTGCTTGAGCTGAGAGCTCGGTTACGGCAGGCTTCTTCATCTTATTCACCCACTTGTCGAACTCTTCTGGCGAGACAGCGATCACTTTGAAGTCCATTAAGGCATGTGATGTCCCGCAAAGCTCCGCACATTTCCCTTTGTACGTTCCTGGTTTGTCTGCTTGTAGCCACATGGTATTGGTCATACCCGGATTGTTGTCGGTTTTACCACCAAGCGCAGGAACCCAGAATGAGTGAATTACATCAGCCGAGGTAAGTTCGAATTGAATTTTCTTACCAACAGGAATATAAAGTTCTTGGGCAGTAACCACTCCGAGCTTGGGATACTCAAACTCCCACCAGAACTGATGACCTGTTACTTTTACAAGAACTGCATTTTGATCATTACTGTGATTTTTAGCTAGCTTAAACGTGGAAGAAACAGTAGGCACTGCAATAATGAGCAGCAGAATAAGTGGTATTACCGTCCAAATAATTTCTAATTTATGATTTCCCTCTACTTGAACAGGCAGTTCGGTTTGCCCTTCCCTTTTCCGGAAACGAATAATGACATAGAAAAAAATAGTTATTACCACTAAGAAAACACCAATCATGATGTAAAGCGCCAGCTTCATCAGGAACAGTTGTTCACTCGCTACTGGTCCCGACGGCTCAAGTGTTGACAAGTATGGGTCTCCACACCCTGTCGTCAACAAAACCAGCCCAAGGAAGACAGGCAGTAGACGATACAAGTGTTGCCGCTGAATATTCATGTCCTTTAACCCCTCTTTCTTCGTAGTAATAGAACTTTACTCTATTAACTTACTAACTATGCTTACTCATTCTCTGGATGCTCTTTTACCTACTTATGTCCCGTTTTCTTGTTTCATTCCTGTCCGTTAATCTCTTATTTCATGTGTTTACCTTGTTTATGTGTTTTATGGCAGGGAATCAGTTTTATTCACGAAAGATGTTGAATATATATGAATCACAAAGCAAACAAGCCATCGAGACAGGCAGGTGCGGCTCATGCAATCACCCGTTCAGCTTCAAGGTTATCGTCGCAAAAAAAAGTACTGGAAATTTATTGAGATCAGTGGATATTACTTCTTGTTATCACTAGTTGGGCTGTTTTTTTTCTTTGTATTTTTTGGAATACTCAAAATTTTAACCTTGTTTTTTCCTTGTCATTAATTAATTTCCCATGCAAAAAAGCCCTCAGATAGGTTCTCTGAGAGCTTTCATTTTTCTTGGTAACATTAGTTCATTCTATGATTTATTTCTTAATTGGAGTCAGTTGCAGCTTCGATTGAATCGGATAGGTTTCACCGAATTTTGTTGTTGTCCCATTACCAACTACACCATGTTCATTATTTCCCCAAATCCACAGAGTACCATCTTGTTTGACTGCGATGGTCGCCTGATTACCTGAAGAAATAACTGCAACTTTCGTCATATTTTTCACTTGTGTCGGAAAGCTTCTTTGCTCTTTGGTGCCGGTACCCAACTGACCAACGCCATTATCTCCCCAAGCAAATAACGTTCCATCCTTCTTCAGTCCTATCGTAAATCCTTCACCTACAGAAAGAGAAGTAAAATCCTTTAGACCATTTATTTGAATGGGAATGTAATGATCGACTTTCGTACCGTCACCTAGTTGTCCCTGGCCATTTCTGCCCCAACCCCAAATGGTTCCATCTGCTTTCACGGCAAAGGCATGTGCAGGGCCTGTATAAATTGCTTTGACACCTGTTAACACTTTGATTTGAATAGGCACTGTACGATTTAATCGGGTAGTGTCTCCACATTGTCCTGTTTGATTACCACCCCATGCCCAAACTGTGCCATCTTTCTTCAAAGCTATTGTGTAATTGCCCGCAGCGGAAATTGCTACGACGTCTTTTAGCGATTTTACTTGAATCGGCTTGGAGCTGTTTAGCATCGTTCCATCGCCAAGCTGTCCAAAGTTGTTAATTCCCCACGCCCAGACCGTACCATCTTTCTTTAAGGCAACCGTATGAGTCAATCCCGCTGAGATCGAGGTAACATCCTTCAAGTTGGTTACAGCTACCGGAATGAAACTATTGGATAAGTTCCCACTTCCAAGTTGACCTTGTCCATTCATTCCCCATGAAACAAGCGTGCCATCCTGTTTTAGGGCTACGGCATGTGTCTTGCCTGTAGTTACTGCCTTGATGTTCACTAGTCCTTTTACCTGAGCAGGCACCTGACGGCTAATGCGGCTAGCATCACCAAGAGTTCCACGTTCATTATTCCCCCACGCCCATACCGTACCGTCTTGTTTTACGGAAAGCGCATAATCATTGCTCATATCAATCATAGAAGTTGTCAAAGCGACAGTGTTCACTGGATTTGCAACAGTCGGCGTATTGGCAAATGCGATTCCATTGAGCATATTGGATGCAGAGAACGAAGGCGTCAGCAATAACGCTGTAACAACGAAGGGTATAGCGATTTGTTTTTGAAATGACTTGAATACTGCAGGTTTCATGATAATCCCTCCCGACACATACTATACCTTCTTATCCAAGTTGTTGCAAATAATTTCATTATTGGAAAGATCATCGAAAAAAAGATAGAGCAATTGGCCCTATCTTTGTACGTACATATGTAGATATTTCAGTAGATACTCTTGTTTTGAAAAATCTGGTGCCGGCGATAGGACTTGAACCCACAACCCCCTGATTACAAGTCAGGTGCTCTACCAATTGAGCTACACCGGCATAAATTAGAATGTGTACTTGCACTTTGCGAAGGTAAACCTGGTTCGATTGAGAGAAACACAGTTACTTCATGGAATGGCGGAGCTGACGGGACTCGAACCCGCGACCTCCGGTGTGACAGACCGGCGTGAACTCCAACTTCACCACAGCTCCATTATGTAATTGCAGGTAAT
>NZ_JBNCMT010000026.1:0-82323 GCF_049846925.1 Brevibacillus nigriterrae | reverse complement strand
ATTACCTGCAATTACATAATGGAGCTGTGGTGAAGTTGGAGTTCACGCCGGTCTGTCACACCGGAGGTCGCGGGTTCGAGTCCCGTCAGCTCCGCCATTATTTTACATAACGGGCGGTTTTTTACCCGGGATTTTTAATTTATACACTGTGGCTCGGTAGCTCAGTCGGTAGAGCAGAGGACTGAAAATCCTCGTGTCGGCGGTTCGATTCCGTCCCGAGCCACCACTTAATTACATAGGGGCATAGTTTAAAGGTAGAACGAAGGTCTCCAAAACCTTTGGTGTGGGTTCAATTCCTACTGCCCCTGCCAGTCAATAGTTAAAGCATGGCGGTCGTGGCGAAGGGGTTAACGCACCGGATTGTGGCTCCGGCACTCGTGGGTTCAAGTCCCATCGATCGCCCCATTTACTATGCTGATGGGATATAGCCAAGCGGTAAGGCAACGGACTTTGACTCCGTCATTCCTAGGTTCGAATCCTAGTATCCCAGCCATTTGCGGACGTAGCTCAATTGGTAGAGCGTCGCCTTGCCAAGGCGAAGGTTGCGGGTTCGAGACCCGTCGTCCGCTCCATTTAATATTAGCTTGATCTCTTTCCTTAAATAAATATGGAGGTATAGCCAAGCGGTAAGGCACGGGTCTGCAAAACCTTCACCCCCGGTTCAAATCCGGGTACCTCCTCCATTGAAAACTAGACCAGATTATGCTGGTTTTTTATTTTTTTACGTCTATTTTTCTTATCACATACATATATCTTTTGATGGGTGTATGTGAAACAAAAAAGAGACACTAATAATTAGTGTCTATGGAAGGGAAAGGTACGTAAGAAACAGAGTGGTAACTACTAGTTAAGGTACGCAAATTTTCAAAATTGTATACATGCTTTAATTTAAAAAAACACTTGATGTATATTGTAATATATGCTATATTTATTTATGTAATCGTCATTGAGACAAGCCGGTATGGCGGAATTGGCAGACGCGCGCGACTCAAAATCGTGAGGGAAACCGTGGGGGTTCAAGTCCCTCTACCGGCACCATACTTCATTAATAATGAAAACAAGCGTTTTTCGTTCATAATAGCGAAGAGCGCTTTTTTTATTTTACTTGATATACCGATTTAATATAGTTTTTGTTACATAAAGTATGTAATAATGGTGATAAAAAATATTTGATTAGTGGTGTAGGAGAGTGAAACTGGATGAAATACGGGCTTTATCAGAAGCCACCACTTGGGATTACTTTTATGACAGCCTTACAGTGGACGATAGTGACACTGTCTAGTACGATAGTTGTTCCAATTGTAATCGGTGATGTGTATGGACTTACTCCAGAACAAACAGGTTTTTTTATGCAACAAACCATTTTCTATGTGGGATTAGCATCTTTATTGCAGGTCTTGTGGGGGCATCATTATCCAATGATGGATGGACCAGCCGGCTTATGGTGGGGAGTTTACATCATTTTGGCTCAAATTGGGATCAGCTTAGGCCAGGACCCCTTTCACATAGGGCAATCGTTTCAATTGGGGCTCCTGATTGCAGGAGGTATTTTTATTATTTTGGGTATGACCAAGTTGATCGGGAAAATTCAGCGTTGGTTTACCCCAATTGTCACGGGAACCTACATGACGTTACTCGCTATCTCGCTGTGTAGTACGTTTATTAAAGGGATGCTTGGGATTGGTTATCATCATTCCGTGCAGGTGGAACCGACTGTTGCTATTGCTTCGTTCGTCATTGTTGTATTGGTTCTTATCTTTATGAAGACCCCGGCGATTTCCAGCTTTGCTGTACTTATCGGAATGATCATTGGCTGGATCGGCTATGCGATACTCGGCTGGGCAGATCAGGTCAAGGCGTCAGAGCAGCTTTTTGTATGGCCTTCGCTTTTATTCTGGGGGCCGCTGCGTTGGGATGGAGGAATTATCTTAACGAGTGTTTTGACCAGTTTTGTATTGCTGACAAATTTAATCACCAGTATGGTCGTTGTTGGTCGAGTGGTCCAAAAAGAAGCGGATAGTAAGCAGTTAGACCGTGGTGGATTATTTACAGGTGTTTCTCATATCATTTCAGGGGCATCTGGGGTTGTGGGAATGATTCCGTTGTCATTGGCAGCTGCGGTTATTGAGACTACAAAAATTGCTTCCCGTAGGCCTTTTATCATCTCCATGTGTGCCATCATGATCATTGGTGTTCTTCCTCCCGTTTCTTCGTTTCTTGCTGCAATGCCAACCCCTGTTGCGTATGCAGCAATGTTTGTTGCCTATACTCAGTTGCTTGGCTTTGGCTTGAAAGACTTCTCTAAAATTCCGTTGGATGAACGGGCGATCACCGTCATTGGCAGCTCGCTATTGGTTGGAATTGGGGTCATGTTCGTGCCAGTCGATGCGTGGAGAAGCTTGCACCCGTTATTAAGCTACTTGTTAGGAAACGGGTTGTTATTGGGCGTGTTGCTTGCCCTATTTCTGGATAACGTTGTTTTTAAGCAGAAAGAGCAGAAAATACAATAATGAACAAACAAACGGCTCTCCGATGGAAGGGCCGTTTCGTCATTTGGTAAGCATAATGTTTTTGCTAGAAAAGTTTATGTATGGGCAACCAGTTTGGTAAGAACAACTTCTCCCCCATTAATTTCAGTAAACATCCGTGCGCTCGATCCAAGGATGGTTTCCTTTTGATTGAGCGGGAGGGTAGGGTGGAAGAATATCACTTGCATGAGATTGGTAGCGGATTCAGTAACCATCGTTCGAGTGGAGTCAACAATCGGGCTGCCAAAAGCACCGGTATCATCCGCAAGAAGCAGCTTACCGTTCATACCTACCTCACGACCATTGATTCCAGCATATTGATCAGCTTCCTGACCAAGCCTGCAAACAACAGATCCAGATATTTTACTCATATCATAAATTCCATATGGCAATGCATGTGTTACAGATAAAAAGTTGTTCACATCCACAGCGGAATTAACCCAATGTAGCGTGTTTCCCTGAAGGATTCGGCGGAGCAACGCTTCCGAGGATGGGCGATACCGGGAAGGATCGATACCTAGTGACTTGAATGCCGCCCGCCATTGAGATACTCCTTCGATGCTGGTAATATCGGACACGTTTTTTTCAAGCCGCAGTGTTTCAAAAAACAGGTTGATGCGACCTTGCAACATTTTCGGAGATTCAGAGACAGATGTATCAGCGTACTGGATCATCCCGAGTGAAAAACCGGGAATCCGATCAAGAACAGAACGATCAATGAGAAGATTCATAGCCACACTCCTTTACGAGATCAAAATGGGAGATTTTAAGATAGTATAGCACAAAAGGAAACGAAATTTTTTTGTGAAACATTCTATCCTTCGGTACAATAGAGGTAAGTATTCAAGGAGGCTGTTTATGAAGGATGTAACGATATATACAGATGGTGCATGTTCTGGAAACCCTGGCCCTGGTGGATGGGGGGCCGTGTTATTTTTTGGTGAGCATAAGAAAGAGATGTCAGGCGCAGAAGATCCTACTACGAACAATCGAATGGAACTTACCGCAGCAATAGAGGCTTTGAAGGTGCTGAAGGAACCGTGCCGAGTCAAGCTTTATAGTGATAGTGCCTATCTGGTGAACTGTTTTCAACAAGGCTGGTATAAAGGATGGTTGAAAAACGGCTGGCGTAATAGCAAGAAGCAGCCGGTAGAGAATCAGGATCTGTGGAAAGAAATTTTACGATTAATGGAGATTCATCAGGTTGAGTATATCAAGGTGAAAGGGCATGCAGATAACGAGTGGAACAATCGTTGTGACGAACTTGCGACAGGAGCGATTAACAGATCGTGAGCAATTCAGCGTATTGGGAGCAAACAAAACAGGCGATTATTGAACATGCCAGCCGAATCGGAATTGATAAAATTGGTTTTGCATCGGCGGAGCCCTTTGTCGTACTAAAGGAGCGACTTTACAAGCATCGTGAAAAAGGGTATGAATCAGGCTTCGAAGAAAAGGACATTGAGAAGCGAGTAGATCCTGGGAAGCTGTTGGAAGGTGCTCAATCACTCATTGCAATTGCAATTGCCTATCCTTACAAGCTTCCTAATCCGCCCAAGTCGTCAGAAGGTGCATACAGGGGAATCATTAGCCGCTCTGCATGGGGGATAGATTACCACCATGTGTTGCGAGATAAATTAAATCAGTTGAAAGAGTTTATTCAAGAACTTATACCTGAAGCAAAAATAGAATCGATGGTCGATACAGGGGCCCTCTCTGATCGGGCAGTCGCTGAGCGGGCTGGTCTAGGTTGGATTGGCAAGAACTGCGCCTTGATCACGCCAGAATTTGGTTCGTGGGTTTATTTAGGTGAGCTGATTACGGACTTGCCTTTTCCACCGGACTCTCCAATGGAAGAGCAATGTGGAGATTGTACGCTTTGTCTGGAAGCCTGTCCTACAAGTGCCTTGGTTCAAGGCGGCCAATTGGATTCGAAAAAATGTGTTGCCTATCTGACACAGGTAAAAGATTTCATCCCTGATGAATACCGCAACAAAATCGGTAATCGTCTATATGGCTGTGATACCTGTCAAACGATCTGTCCGAAGAATAAAGGAAAAAACTTTACCCACCAGCATGATCTGCAGCCTGAACCTGAATTGGTTAAGCCACTGCTCACTTCTCTTCTCACGATCGGAAACAAGGAATTTAAAGATACATTTGGGATAACAGCTAGCGCGTGGAGAGGGAAGAAGCCGATTCAGCGCAACGCCCTGCTTGCCCTCGCACACTTCAAGGATCAAAGCGCTGTACCCGATTTAGTTAAAGTCCTGAATCATGATACTCGTCCGGTCATGCGAGGGACTGCTGCTTGGGCCCTTGGAAAAATTGGCGGCGAGGAAGCGAAGATGGCATTGCTAAAAGCACAGCAAACAGAGGAAACACCTGAAGTTTTGTCAGAGATAGAAAAGGGGCTTAGCATGTTGAAGGTAAGGGAGGAGAACGAATAATGGCGACTGAAACACTCTATTACTCCATGATGGATTCACCGATTGGACCTTTGCTTCTTGCTTCAACGAAAAAAGGACTGTGTAATATTGAGTTTGGACCTGAAGATGAAGCGGTGGCGGCACTCCAGCGCTGGAGCCGTAAATGGGGAATTGACGGGGGAAAACCCATTGCAGATGACACTAAGCTTGCTGAAGTGAAAAACCAGTTAACAGAGTATTTTACAGGGCAAAGAAAGTCGTTTACAATTCCTTTCGATTTGTATGGAACCCCGTTCCAAAAGATTGTTTGGCAAAAGCTGTTGGACATCCCATTCGGTGAAGTATGGAGTTATAAAGATGTAGCTATTGCGATTGGAGCAAGTAAGGCCGTACGAGCAATTGGAGGCGCAAACAATCGCAATCCGATTCCGGTAATCATTCCGTGCCATCGGGTTGTTGGTTCAAACGGTGCACTGGTTGGATATGGTGGCGGAATGTCTATCAAAGAAACACTTCTAACCCTTGAAGGTGTATATGATCCAATAAGCAAAAGTATCGTGTAATTTTGCATCATGAAGCAGAAAAGCTCCCGCATATAATGTCTATAGTGAGCAGACATTTTAACTTGTCGACTTTTGCTTGTACTGGCAAAGGAAGCTCATGGTGCGGGGGTGTGCTGTGAAACATTCATGGGTTGATTATGTGAAGGAGTATTTCCACAAGCTTAACCAGACATATGTCGATGGCAGGCTGGACAGAGTTGTCAGTTTTTTTGCAGACGACAGAACGATTGCACAAGAATTGGATCGATGGTCAAGAGAACGGGAACAGGCATTTCAACGGCAAATAATGCCAGTCGCTTCAAAACTGCAGGTGACTCCCATTCATTACGTAGTTAATCAGGAGAATGAGATTGATGCCACTTTTCTCATTCATCAACAAATGTACTATCGCCAAGGAGACCAGACTTTCCTACAAGAAAACCAGCGGATGCAGCCTGTCCGGATGAAGCAGGACAAATATGGATGGGCTTTTGTGAAACCGTGGGGTTGGTATTTTCATAGCGAGAATTTGCGGGAACAGGCTGAAGACGATGACGATCGTGTTGGAAATGAACTCGATGACGATGCAGGAGAGATACAAGAAGAAATTTCGCAACCTGTGATGGTGAGCCCGGAGATTCCCAACCAGTCCAATTCCGATGATCCGTCTGATGGGAAGGTAATTCCTGTTGCTACACGTCCTCCCTATAACCGATACAAGGCCGTTCAATACGCTGAAGAGCATTGGAACAACTATAACCCTGCTTATCAAAAGTTTGAAAATGATTGTACCAGCTTTGTATCCCAATGCCTGTATGCTGGCGGCATCCCGATGATCTTTACCAAGAACAGAGGGCAGGGCTGGTGGTACAAGGGATCAAACTGGAGCTATAGCTGGGCTGTTGCCCATAGCCTGTACCTGCTGCTCAAGTCGGGGAAGGCTCCTTTTTATACTACACAGGCTTCCTACCCTCAGGAGTTGGAGATTGGCGACGTGATATGCTACGATTTTAATGGTGATGGCAGATTTCAGCACAATACATTTGTCGTTGCCAAAGATTTTTGGGGAATGCCCTTGGTAAATGCACATACTACAGATAGCTATCACCGCTATTGGGAATATCGTGATTCAAGTGCATATACTCCACAAATCAAGTACGCATTTTTTCGCATCTACGGCGATCAGCCACCGGATTTCTTTTTCTAATGGCCAGTTCCTCGGAGCTGGTTTTTTCTTCTCTTGATAAAATATTTCTCGATCTTCCAAAGACTCGGCAATGTTCATTTTATCTACTATAATAAGGTAGTTGAGTAAGCAGGAAGGGAATTTGTTCAATGCCATTACATATTGTGCTACATGAACCGCTTATACCCGCAAATACAGGAAATATTGCACGAACCTGTGCAGCTACAGGGACGCACTTGCACTTGATCCATCCATTGGGATTCTCGACAGATGATCGGTACTTGAAGCGTGCTGGCCTTGATTATTGGCATGCGGTGAACATCCATCATTATGATAGTTTCGAGCATTTCGCAGCAGAGAATCAAAATGGTGGGAATTATTATTTTGTGGAGACTTCCGGCAGCAAGCTTTATTCTGATGTAACTTTTCAGGATGGGGATTACATCGTGCTTGGCAAAGAGACGTCAGGCTTGCCACAAGAATTAACGCAACAATACCCGGATCACATCATCCGCATTCCGATGGGTGGGGCAACACGTTCCATCAACTTATCGAACTGTGCAGCGATTGTTGTTTTCGAAGGGCTTCGCCAGATCGGATTCCCCGGTTTGGACTGAGGATAAAGACGGACAAGCCTTGTGAAGTTGAGCATGGCAATTGCAATGGTAAAGAGAAAGAAGAGGTGTATGGATGATGAAACCAACTACTATTTTGTTTGATCTGGATGGTACGTTGCTGGGAATGAGAACAGAGGAATTTGTTCATAGCTACATGGGCGAAATCGGGAAATTTCTCGGAGGCCGTGAAGACACAAAGTTGATTCTTAAGTCCATTTTGGATGCAACGAAAGCGATGATCATGAGTCAGGATTCTCACAAGACCAATGAACAGGTATTTGAAGAGCATTTTCTCCAGCTAACAGGACTGCCAAAGGAAGAGATCTGGCCGATTTTTGATCGCTTTTACGAAGAGGTTTTCCCGTCTTTGTCCAAGCTCACGTACCCTTCGCCACTTGCCAAAAAGGTAGTGGATGCAGTGAAGGAACAAGGCTATAAGGTTGCTGTTGCGACAAACCCAGTGTTTCCGAAAAGTGCTATTATGAATCGATTGGCCTGGATTGAAATGGATGCGAGTGAATTCGAACTTGTCACTGTCTATGAAGAGTCGCATCACACCAAGCCAAACCTTGCGTATTTTCAAGAGATCTGTGAGAAACTGGGAGTTTCACCGTCTGAGTGCATCATGATCGGAAACCATATGCAAGAAGACATGGTAGCAAGTAAATTGGGGATGAAAACGTATCTGGTCACGGATTACATGGAAAACCGTGGGGAGCCTGTTTATCCGGTTGATCAGGAGGGAAGTCTCGAAGAGTTGTACCAGCAGATCGTCAATCGAAGTGGACTTTTTTCATAGGTAAAATAATAAAAGGCGTTCACCTAAGCAGTTGCTATGGCGAATGCCTTTTGTATTATAAATTCCAAGTTTTGTCCTCGTTGTATCCAGCAGTTAGGATGGCAAACAGGAAACAGCCAAACACTAACGCAACGATAAATGTACCCATTACGGATAACCCCTTTCGCTACATATTACCCTCATTATAAACTAGTCTCTCCTGTTTGAAAACATAGTATCCTCTTTTATTCCTGTGTCTGAAATGTGTACAAATTGTGTCTAGGAAGGAGCTGGTACTTTTCAAATAATTGGAGCAACATGTTTACTCCCCTCGCATAATAATGGAAAAAAGGGGGAATACCCCACCATCCTTTTTACGAATGCTGGTTCGTTCCAAGTCATATACATGGAAGTACATTGTTGAACGAATGAAAAGATGGGCGAGAGGAGTGACATGCATGGATATTTTAAGACGTATCGCCGAGTACAGGGCCCGTGAGGAAAAATTGACGTGGAGAGGCACGTTTGCCGAATATCTCGAACTTGTTCGCAAAAATCCTGCCATTGCACAAACCGCACATTCACGTGTGTATAACATGATTAAATCAGCAGGGATTGAAGAAAATGAAGATGGCACCCGTTCCTATAAATTTTTTAGCCGTGAAATTTATGGCTTGGACCGGGCTGTTGAGCGCCTAGTTGAGGAGTATTTTCACTCTGCTGCCAGACGTCTTGATGTTCGCAAACGAATCTTGCTGTTGATGGGGCCGGTCAGTGGCGGTAAATCGACGATTGTCACAATACTGAAGCGAGGATTGGAAGACTATTCAAGAACAGACGATGGTGCAATCTATGCCTTAGATGGTTGCCCGATGCATGAAGAGCCCTTGCACCTTGTACCACGGGAGTTGCGTCCAGAGCTGGAAGCTGAGTTTGGCATAAAAATCGAGGGAGAACTGACTCCTTATAACCGCATGAGATTGGAAAAAGAGTATGGTGGGCGAATTGAAGACTTCCCCGTACAGCGTGTACTTTTTTCTGAAGCGCAAAGGGTGGGGATTGGAACCTTTAGTCCATCCGATCCAAAATCTCAAGATATTGCAGACTTAACAGGAAGTATCGACTTCTCCACAATCACCAAATATGGCTCAGAGTCAGACCCACGAGCATACCGATTCGATGGGGAATTAAATAAGGCGAACCGTGGATTAATGGAGTTTCAGGAGATGTTGAAGTGCGATGAAAAATTCCTGTGGCATCTCTTGTCTCTTACTCAGGAAGGAAACTTCAAAGCGGGCCGGTTTGCATTAATTTCCGCAGATGAGCTGATTGTTGCGCATACCAATGAAGCCGAGTATAAATCCTTTATCGCCAACAAGAAGAACGAAGCCCTTCAGTCCCGGATTATCGTGATGCCTGTCCCCTATAATTTAAAGGTAAGTGACGAAGAGAAAATTTATTCCAAATTAATTAAACAATCTGATCTGGGGCATGTTCATATTGCACCACATGCATTACGTGCGGCAGCGATTTTCTCCATTTTGACCCGCCTCAAGGAATCCAAGAAACAAGGGGCGGACCTGCTGAAAAAGATGCGCCTGTACGACGGTGAAATCATTGAAGGATTCAAGGGAGCGGATATTGAAGAACTTCGCAATGAGCACGTGGATGAAGGAATGTCGGGAATCGATCCGCGCCATGTCATTAACCGCATCTCCAGTGCGCTAATTCGCAGAGATACCGAGTGCATTAATGCGTTGGATATTTTACGAGCGCTCAAAGACGGTCTGGATGTACATCCTTCTATTACGAAGGAACAGCGTGATCGCTACCTCAATTTCATCTCGCTTGCCCGCAAAGAATATGATGAGCTTGCCAAAAAAGAAGTACAAAAAGCTTTCGTCTACAGCTACGAAGAGTCTGCCAAGACCATGATGGATAACTACCTGGACAACGTAGAGGCTTATTGCAACATGCATAAAATGCGTGACCCGATTACTGGCGAAGAGATGGATCCAGATGAGCGTCTCATGCGCTCCATCGAAGAACAAATCGGCATTTCTGAGAATGCGAAGCGTGCTTTCCGTGAAGAGATCCTCATTCGTATTTCTGCATATGCACGCAAAGGAAAACGATTTGATTACAGCACGCATGACCGCCTGCGTGAAGCGATTGAGAAAAAGCTGTTTGCAGACCTCAAGGATGTCGTCAAAATTACGACATCGACCAAAACACCGGATGAGCACCAGCTCAAGAAAATAAATCAGGTGACCAAACGATTAATTGAAGAGCATAATTACTGCCCGATTTGTGCAAATGAACTGCTCCGTTATGTGGGAAGTTTGTTGAATCGTTAAAAGGGGGGACTTTCTATGGAGGATTCGTCATCATTTGTCGTCTCCAAAGAAGATTGGTCACTCCACCGCAAAGGGCATCAGGATCAAAACCGCCATCAGGAAAAGGTGAAGGAAGCCATCAAAAAAAACCTGCCCGATCTGGTAAGTGAGGAAAGCATCATCATGTCAAATGGGCGTGAAGTCGTGAAAATCCCGATACGTTCACTTGATGAGTATCGCTTTCGATATAACTTTCAGAAAGGTCAGCATGGCGGGCAAGGAAAGGGCAACTCGAAGGTAGGCGATGTGATTGCCAAAGATGGGGACCCTCAACAAGGCCCAGGCAAAGGCCAAGGGGCAGGGGATCAGCCCGGTCAAGATTACTTCGAGGTAGAAATCAGTGTGGAAGAACTGCAAGAGATGCTTTTTGCGGAGTTGGAGCTGCCCAATCTGCAACAAAAAGACGAGACGCACATTGTTGTGGAAGACACAAGATTTAACGATATTCGAAAAAAAGGATTAATGGGCAACATCGACAAAAAACGAACGCTTCTCCAGGCGATTCGCCGCAATGCGCTGGAAGGCTACAGTGAATTGGAGTTAGGAATTTCCAATGAGGATTTGCGATTCAAGACCTGGGAGGATATCATCAAACCACACTCCAATGCGGTCATCATTGCGATGATGGACACTTCGGGCTCGATGGGAGTTTTTGAGAAATATATCGCCCGCAGCTTCTTCTTCTGGATGCTGCGGTTCCTCCGTACCAAGTATGAGAAGGTGGAAATGGTCTTCATCGCCCATCATACAGAGGCGAAGGAAGTCACTGAAGAACAATTTTTCTCCAAAGGGGAAAGCGGGGGAACGATTTGCTCATCCGCCTATCGCAAAGCACTGGAGATTATTGATCAGCGTTATCCACCATCTCAGTACAACATTTATCCGTTCCACTTTTCAGACGGGGATAACCTCACCTCAGACAATGAACGCTGCGTGAAGCTGGTCAAGGATTTGATGGAGCGCTGCAATATGTTTGGGTATGGGGAGGTTAATCAGTACAACCGCCACAGCACCCTGATGAGCGCCTACCGTCATGTCAAAGAGCCAAAGTTTATGCATTGCGTGATCCGTGAGAAGGGTGAGGTGTATAAGGCGCTGAGAGCGTTTTTTGGGAAGAAGGAAGCAGTGACGTAGGGTTAGGGATAGGGCGCGAAGTGATGAAGTTTGTAAAAAGTAATGCAATGCTAGTTACGAATTGAATCTAGGGTAAATACCAGGTCGCTTTATCGAAAAGATGAGGCGACTTTTTCTTTATTTAAGTGGAGAAGTTATTGAAGTAATGGCAGGATACCAAGAAGAACGCAAGTAAGCCTGCTCGACAGGGAGTGTGGTTTTACGGTAGAACAGATTAATTTCTAAGAAGTCTAAAGCATTAAACCATAAATCTTCAAGGTGAGATATTATGAAAATTATTTTCATAAAATGGCGATATTCCTAATAAGCATATTTTTGATAATATTTGTGGAAGATTCTTTCGTCCTCAACGGACTTTTTCATCAACGTGAAAATCCGCCGCGCCGAGGCGGGCGGATTTTCGAACGAGCCGATTGGCATCTTTCAGAACAAGGCAGAATAGTTGCCGCTGCTCATCAATCTTAACATGTCTGGCAATCTCTCACACAAACTTCAGTCATGACGACAACGTCGCAGCAGTCGCCGAATACGCATTTGATCAGAGCACACTTTAATTTGTCTTTCTTGTAGAACTTGACAACTTCGCAGCTTGGGGGGAGAAGTGAATTAAGCAATTTTTTTTGTTCGCACCGGATCGCTCGGGCAACCAATGCGGCGGCTTTAGCGTTTCTCAGACTGTTAAAGAAAGGTGCCAACACCTGACCCGATTCCTGGATTCCCTTCACGGCTCCATTATTGTTATTCTTCCGGCGGCGGTTGCTACGAACGACCTTGGAGTTTTTCACTTTAACTTTCAGTTTGGGGTTCGCTGACATACAAATTCCTCCTTCCTCACTTGAGGTAATATACTCTATGAAAAGGAATGATAGCTCGTATGGACAAATAAGCCCCGCAAGATGCGCAATTTTTACCGGACAGGCCGCCTAAGGAGATGAAGTCTGAAATCAACGTAGCTCTATCCACTAAAGTAGCTGAGCATAACAAAGAAACCATCGAATGACGGCCTTATCCCCTATTATCAAAAATGAAGCCGGTTACACCTTAGCGTGGTGAAAGCCGGTTATTTTTATGGACAAAACTTTTAACCGCAAGTAATGCAAAAGTTATTGAACTAATGGAAATCTATAGCTGAACAAACGAAACCTAGAGACTGTCATCGAATAAAGCACAAATCCGTATATATCCTCGAGAGGTCAACCAGTACAACCGCCACAGCACCCTGATGAGCGCCTACCGTCATGTCAAAGAGCAGAAGTTTATGCACTGCGTGATCCGGGAGAAGGGTGAGGTGTATAAGGCGCTCAGGACGTTTTTTGGGAAGAAGGAAGCGGTGACGTAACGAGATGTAAGGTCGCTTGAAGACCAATAAATGATGGGTAACTGGAGTCGCTTTGTCGTAAAGACGGAGCGGCTTTTTCTTTTGTACATATATTTTACTGGATGCTAGCAAGTAGTTTGTTATTTTCAAATAGATAGGTTTTGTGCAAAAGGGCGTTATTGAGCTAACGGGCAACTTCATAGAGGCATCTTTCTTCAATGAAGACAAAAAATTCTTGTCAGTTCACTTTTGCCGCTGCAGAGGAGGTAATTGACTTTTTGCTTTCTAAGCGAATATCTCCCATTTTTTCAAAAACTTCTTCTACGTCATAATTTTCATTGGAGATTTCCTTGACAATTCCAATATCTTTATGTAGATAGTACTTATAGGTAATTGCGGCATTTCCTTCAATTTCATAAATACTCTCAACGACTAAGCATTTTTCAAATGTGCGCTCAACTGTCTTCACGTCCTCGAAACCCTTTGCTATAAGTTTTTGCTGACCTTCATTAGCGCTCTCTCTTATAATATACTCTTTGTTCAATTCCATTTTTCCCAAAAGAAATGGGTAAGGCATCTCTTCCCAATAGGTTTGATCATTGCTTATCGAGCCTCGGTACAGGATGTCGTTGTTTTCATTCATCGCATACAAATCGGTATTTTCTTCCTTTCCTCCGTCATCCCGAACCTTCGATTTTTTGATGGCATAAACCTCAGTACCATCAATGATTTTATTCCCAAGATGCGAAACAACATATTGCAAATTACTATTGTTATCTTTAACCGTATAAGTGACATTCTTGTCCAACGCCAGATAGTCTACAGTATTTACAGTATGATCCGGGACAACAGCACTCTCTTCTTTCTTCTCTTGAATCGGTTGCTGCATCGGTGTAACATTCTCTTTATTTTCCACCTTCTGTACCGTTTGCTCAGCATCGGTATTCTGACTGCATCCGTACAGTAACGTTAGCAAAAAAAGTGATGTCATAATAGATTTCTTCACTGGAACCCCCTGTTATTTCAGCTAATCGGTCATACATAAAAGCTGTTCTTGCTTGATTCCATTCATTTGTTTCATCCATCAATCAATCTGTATCTCTCCCAAGAAATTACAGTAGTATAGTACCATACACAACATTCTTTTTCTATCAGGACCTAGAGCGAGACACAATTGTGGAGAATTGTGAAATTGGGCATGAAACCACGTGCAAATGACAGATAGGTATAACGGTAAAGTGCCACTCGGTTATAAAGTGGTGCATGATCCAAATAATCCATGGACTGATTCCAGTTTAGAAATAGTACAGGACGAAGCATTACTTTTTTATATACTGAAACTCAAAATTTCGTAGTCTACCGTCACGTGAAAGAGCCGAAGTTTAGCACTGCGTCATCCGGGAAAAGGGTGAGGTGTATAGGGCGCTGCGGACGTTCTTTGTGGAAGAAGGAAGTGGGAACGTAAAAAAAGCTAGCAATGTTCGTATCGGTTGGTTCGATTTCAGAGTCGCTTTGTCGCAAATTGACAGGGCGACTTTTTGTTACGATCTAATCTCAAAAAAGTATACCAAAAGGTATACGAAAGGATAATATGAGCTTTCGATTTTATTTGATAACGTACTAATTGTTGGGAATATTTTTTATCAACTTATCCGAAACAACTGAGTCAGTAGGGTGAAAAAGCACAAAAAAGGAGAATGTGAAGAAATGAAACGTTTGAAAAATTGGGTATTGTCGTTAGCGGTGGCAGCAACGGTATTGCCATCGTCGCTAGCGAGTGCGGCTACCATCGAAGATATTGAATCTCCAGATATTAAAGCGGGTCCAACTCATAGTATCGCACGTAAATGGGATGGTACGGTCTGGACATGGGGGTATAATTTCGTAGGTCAGCTGGGAGATGGGACCACGAACAGCAGTAGTAGTCCTGTTAAAGTGGATGGACTTTCCAAAATTTTGAAGGTTGCAGCAGGATATATGCATTCGATGGCGCTGAAGGAAGACGGATCGGTATGGGCTTGGGGCTGGAATGAATACGGACAGCTTGGAAATGGCACCAATTTGAATCAAACAGAACCTGCCAAAGTACAATATCTCGAGGATGTAGTAGCTATTGAAGGCGGTTATTATCACAGCATAGCTTCAACCAAGGACGGGGAGGTTTATACCTGGGGCCGAAACGATTCCTGGCAGCTAGGACCGAATACAGCATCTACTATTATCCTTCCTTATCGTGTAGAGGGGATTGATAAAGTAGCAGATGTAGGAGCAGGTCTAAATTTTTCTGTTGCATTGAAAAAGAACGGTACCGTCTGGACATGGGGAAGTAATGGCGACGGTCAGTTAGGCGATGGAACCTATTACTCATCTAATGGGGTTCCTGTTCAAGCAACTGGGCTCGAGGATGTAACTGACATTGCTACTGGTGATCGACATATTGTTGCATTGACCGATGACGGAACCGTCTGGGCATGGGGAAGAAATACAGATGGTCAGCTAGGGGACGGATCGGCTAACGCTTCAAACAAGCCGATCAAAGTTCCTGGTATGACTGATGTTGTAGCGATTGGCGCAGGCACTGACTTCAGTTTGGCATTGAAAAAGGACGGAACCGTGTGGGGGTGGGGTTCCAACTATAAGGGACAATTAGGTGGATTTAATCCGAATCCGTACCGATCGCCTATCCAGATTACTAGTCTGGACGGATCAGGCTCCCAACCTAGGGTGGTTGCTCTGACAGGTGGAGAGCACCATACCTTGGTAATTAAAGATGACGGAAGTGCGTGGTCCCTCGGTATCAATATCTATGGACAATTAGGAGATGGAACGACAACAGACTCCTATAAACCGGTGAAAGTAAAGCGAGTATTTGGAAATAATGCCCATCTGAAGTCTCTAAACTTGACAGCTGGTAGCTTAAAACCTGGTTTTAACAGAAAGAATACAGATTACACGGCAACAGTAGATCCATCCGTAGCAAATATTGCCCTAACACCAACGGCATACGAAAACTCCGCGAAAATACTCGTTTCTGTAAATAACGTCACGGAACAAGTTACAAGCGGTCATGCAACCGATCCTCATGCTCTTGTCAATGGTACGAATGCTGCGGTCATTGAAGTGAGGACAGATGATGCATTCAAAATCTATAAAGTAACCATCAAGCGTGAAGCTGGTAATCAAGTTCCTGTGGAAGAAATTACTTTGGATCAAAGCGAGCTGGAGATGCAGCTTGACAGCGACCCGGTAGCACTCAAAGCAACGATTAAACCGACGAATGCGACAAACAAAAATGTCATCTGGAGCAGCAGCAATCCGAAAGTCGTAGAAGTAGATCAGAATGGTCTTGTTACCTCACTAGATTTGGGCGAGTCCACCATTCGTGTTACAACTGAAGATGGCGAAAAATCAGCAGAATGTCTTGTCATCGTGAAGGAAGAGGATGAAGAACCAAGTATCGTAGAACTTGAGGTTTCCGAAGAAGTGGTTTTGCTGAAACCTTCGAAAACCAAAAGCATCAAAGTGTACGCAATCGATAGTAATGGGGAGAAAATGGAGATCACTCGTGATAAAGATACCACCTACACTTCCTCCGAAGCCTCCATCGCCAAAGCAACGAAAGGGTTGATCCGTGCCGGCAACAAACAGGGAACCGCAGATATCACTGTATCGTATCAAGATATCAGCACGACCATTCAGGTAATTGTGACAAAGGCAAGTGTAACGAAATTGAATCCCTCGGAATCCAAGGTAACGATGAAGAAGGGGGAAGAGAAAGAGATTACGCTAACGGCAACCTTGTCAGACAAAACAGAAGTCGATGTCACTTCTCTTGCAACTTGGACATCAAGCAACAAAAAGGTTGTTACAGTAGAGGATGGAAAACTGAAAGCACTCAGCAAGGGGAAAACAGTCATCAAGGCTACATTGGAAGGAAAAACAACACAAATTTCAGTTACTGTAAAATAGGCAAAGATTAGTTGTTCCAGCGAGGATGTAATCCACGCTGGAACTTTTTTTATTTTTGTGAATCGCACGACAGAATCTGGATGTCGGGGGTGATACGATTTTGAAGAAATCTTTCGAAGGAGTGAATGTTCATGATGAAAACAGCAGGAAGATGGCTGGCAACTCTGGCACTGGTAGTCATCGCCGCCTATGGACTGCCAGCTTATGCGGACGGCTCAGGAGATAAACCTGTCTATACTCATAAACGGAGTACGTACAAGTATCAAGTGCCTAACAGAGAGAGTGTACCGGCGATTGGTCAACACAATAGTCACTATGTGCTTGCCTGTGAAGGGGAGGGCTTGTCGATTGGAGAGTGGAAACTGTACGGAAATCCTGACTATCCGGGCAATGCGTATTACATGGTGCAAGTCTCCTATAAAAGGGGCGTTATGTTTGAAAACGGCTATAACCGAAATTATAATGTCTTGGATTTTCAGCCGGATTACTACGAGACAACGAGTGGCGAGTTCTTTGTGAAATATGAAGATCGAAACAGGGTTCAGCTGTGTGCACAGTACGACTTGATGGCCATTCATGAAGCAGAAGAGACCTATCGCGACGGCGAACTGATCTACTCGGCCGGTGCTCCACGAGCCATTTACTTTTTGGCTGAAGGCGGAGGCAAAGCCATAAGAACCATCATAACGGACAATTAAGGGGGACCATGATGTTAAAAAAGAAAATAAGCGCACTGTTGGCAGGAGTATGCATGCTTACTTCATCAATCATTCCTGTCCAGGTTGCGGTTGCGGGTACTTGTGGTGAATGGGTTGTGAGATGTCATCCAGGCAGTATCACAGTAAATGGCGTAGGCATTGATACTGCCAAAGTGTATGTGAAAAAGGACAACGACGATTCGACGACGTATACGATGACCTATTCGTATGGAGAATTTCGATATGAATTGCCGGATGGCCATTATCGAGCGGTTGATTTTCATGATTACTTGACCAATCAATACGGTTTTTTTAATTCCGAATTTGACGTCATTGATGGTGTTATTTATGAGAGTGACCCTGTCGCAACGACTACATTTGAAAGCACGAAAAAAAAGATGGCTCTCCGCGCGTCAGGCATGTCAGCAGATGAAGTAACAGAGCAGAAAATAGATGAAGTTTCACAAGAACCCATCTTTACGGCAGATGTGGCACTTACAGCGGAAAAAGTGGCACCAGGAAAAACACTCAAAGTTGAGTCCAGCATCACGGTGAATACGAGAATCAAGGCAATCGTTGAAGTGAACATTGTTCAGCCTGACCTCACCAAAGTGAAAGCGGGGGAAGTCATCCACTCTTTTAAAGAGGGTAAGCCCAAGACAATTACGATTCCCTATACCGTTCCACAGGATGCTGTCGCCGGAACCTACAAAGTAGAGGTAAGCATTCTTCATCCTGACCGGAGCAAAACGTATCTGGTGAATGATGACAGCCAGTTTGCTGTCGAGGATGGCACAGCTCCGCATACGTACAAAAGCCGCATGATCCTGGAGGAAACCACTGTACATCCTGGTGAAGTATTGGGGCTAACGGCGGAAGTAACCAGCCCGGAAAGTGCAAAACGGTTAATTGTCGTAGAAATCAATGACCCGAACGGGAAACGAGTTGAGCAGTTTAAACATGATTCTGTCAAGCTGAAAGCCGGAGAGCCGACCCTTCTGCCAATGAAGTGGAACGTGCCCGCTGATGCGCAGAAAGGAACCTACTCGATCAGTATCGGGGTGCTTGGAACGAAGGATAAGATTTATGATTGGAATGACAATGGCGGGAAGTTTACTGTCACTCCTATAGAGGATAAATTTGAGCCAAATAACGATTCTGACAGAGCGACAACATTTACCACGGATTCGCTTGAGGCAACGATCCATGAAGCAACAGACGTAGACTACTATCGGATTGAGGTTGAGAAATTATCGGATGTTGATCTTACGCTGAGCCAGATTCCAACGGATACCGATTACAATTTGGAACTGTTGAATGAAAGCCTGCAAACCGTAGCAACGGCTTCATCAACAGGAACTGAGGATGAAAGCATCACGAAGCGACTGGAAGCAGGTTCATACTACCTCAAAGTCGTTTCTGCATCTGGTTATTCTGCATCGAATGTTTATCAATTGGGTAAACAAATCACTGCCGTCACATCTGGCAATCCATTTGACAAAGCAATCCCTATCGCTATGAGAAGTCCAGTATTTGGAGCCATCGAATCAACAGATCAGGTGAATTTGTACCGTTTGGATATTGCGACGGCCGGTTCAGCCGTAGTGTTGGCAGATACCCTTCCTGTGGATCCAAGTCAAAGTGAACCGCTCCCGGGCAAACTTTATACCTTTCAATTATTAGACGAAGAGGGGAAATCCATCGGAAATGAGTTTCCAGGCGACCCTTCTCACGCAACAGTAGTTGGCAATGTAACGCCGGGAACCTATTATGTCCGTGTAACGGGCACGAGCTTGTTTGACCCGCGCTTTCGATACAAGCTCGTCGTGGATGGTTCCGCGACCTCAGTCGTAAAAGACAGCTTTGAAAATAATGATAAACCGGACGAAGCAAAACAGCTGGATGATACAAGCGTATCGGCCAACCTGCATTCCACTGCAGATATCGATTACTTCACCTTTGATGTGTCCGATAGATCCAATGTAATTGTTACGTTAACCAATATCCCGACCGGCCAGGATTATACTCTCGAAATTCTGGACAGTAATCTCGCAACGGTCGAACAAAAAACAACCAGCGGAAACGCGAATGAAAATTTCCAACGAATCCTTGAAGCAGGAAAGTACTACGCAAAAGTAACATCGGCATCAGGAGCGTCTTCAACGGCTTTTTACAATCTCCGTAAATATGTACTGCCACCTGAAAGTACCGAAGTAGCAAATGGCAGTCTGGCCAAAGCCATTCCTTTATATTTGGGGCATAAGGTGAATGGTGCAATCGAGAATGTCGGTGAGCAAAATTATTACAAGCTCCAAATCGGAAAAAGCGGAAACCTGGTTATAAATATTTCAACTGAGAATAGTGGGATGTCTTCCTTCGCCGTAATGCCAGGCAGCTTGTATCAAATGGCGCTACTGGATGGAAACGGCAGTGTCCTGGCTACCTCCACGAGCAACAGTGTAGATAATTCCGTGATTATGTCCAGTGTGACACCGGGCTTGTACTACGTCCTTGTCGAGGGGACGGATGTCATGAACCCGCTCACCAAGTACCGCTTGATTGCTAATGGAACGACTTCCACGTCTGGCCCAGATGCCTATGAAAGCAATGACCAGCCAACTTCAGCAACGCTATTCTCTGACACAGAGTTGTATGCGAATATCCATGACAGCAGCGATGTTGACTATTACACCTTCACTTTGACGGAAAAATCAAACGTGAATCTTATCCTAAGCGACATTCCAGCAGGCGCAGATTATAACATTCAGGTGCTAGACGCCAATCTGAACGTGATTGAGTCGACGTCCATGACAGGCAATACGAATGAGACTTTTACAAAAAAGCTGTCTCCTGGAACCTATTACGTGAAAGTATATCCAGTAACCGGATACTCCGATATCAACCCGTACAAATTAAGCAAAACGATCAATAAGGCAATCGGTTTGGATTTAGTGGCGATCCCGGATGATGTTGTGGCAAAAGTTGTCAAGGGAGGGAACCCTGTTCCGGATGGCGCGATATTCGTAAAGAGTGCGTCTGGTGAGGTTACTATTGGAGAAGTTATTCGTGGTGTAGCTGTAGTAAAAGGATTGTCACAAGGAACGTATGATGTGGTTGCCTATCGGGAGCCGCCTCATTCGAAAGAGACAAGGTTAAATCAGTCATTTACCGTATCGGTGGATGAAAAAGCATCCATTGTCGTTGAACTGCCGCAAGAGAACGTGAAAGGGTTGGTGTCGATTAACGGAGTGAACCTGAGCAAGGGGAAGATCATCTTCGAGACAGGCCAATGGACAGCAATAGAGAATGGTTCTTTTTCTGCTTATCTGCCGCCGGGAGATTACCAGAACATAACCATTTTGAACACATCCACCAATATGCTGGATAACATTTCGGAGGTTTTTACAGTAGAGCCGAACCAAACGACTGAACTTGACATCCAGCTTCCATAAAAAAAGATACACACTGCATAGAGAAACAAAATAAACCGGTGTTATGATGCGGAATGCTTAGTCGCTTTGTCTAAAAAGACAGGGCGGCTTTTTTCTTTTACAATACGCATATCCGCCTTTAGACTGAAATAAAAAACATTTTCCCGCCCGATGCGTAAAAAATTTACAAAAAGTATAATCAGGCTACCGACTCAAGAAATGGAGAGAATCGAATATGTTTAGAAAGCTCATAGGAGTAGGTTTGATTGTTTTTGGAATCATTCTATTTGTGGGAGTATTAGCGAAGGATCGGGTTGAGGAAATGGATTCACTGCCTGCTGTTGATGTAAGTGAAGAAAGGGTGTTAAACGGAAAGGAGATTGATCAGATTCAAGTGAAGACCGAAGTTGCTTCGATCAAGATTAGCGAAAGCAGTGACGAGCAAATCCATGTTCTTTTGGATGGAACGATGGATGAGAAAAGCAAAGAGAAGTACAGATTTTCCGTGGAGTCGCATGGAAATCAGGCGGAAATCAAATTCGATATGAGTGAGAACAATAAATTTGGGTTTTCCTTCTTTGAAAATAACCCTTTTGACACGGAATTGATCATTAGCTTGCCGGAAAAAACTTTCAATAAGATAGATATTCATAGCGACGTAGGCAAAATAGAAATGGAAACCATCCGTGCGGAAGAGCTAGTAGTGGGTACTAATGTTGGGAACATTGCCCTCGAGGAGTATATTGGGAAGCAGGCAGAACTTAAAACAGACATCGGTTCCATAGAAATTAATAATGCGATTGGGAAAATGAACATCGAGACAAATACAGGCAAGGTCTATCTTGGTATGGATAAAATTGATGAGGATATCAATATTAAAAGCGATACAGGTAAGGTAGAAGTGGTTGTTGAAAACAAACCTGATTCTTTAGCACTTGATTTAAAATCTGAAATTGGTAAAGTTACTGCAGACACTGAGGGTATAAGCATTGAGGAACAAATGGATAGCGAAATAGTTGGAAGATTAGGTTCCGGAGGGCCAAAAGTGAAGGTTAGAACGGATGTTGGATCGATTGAATTTATTACTCAATAGAACGCAAAACAAACCCGACCTGTTGCTAAGGTACGGGTTTGTTTAGTTGTTTAGGGTTAGCTTAGGCGTTAATCACGTTAACAGATGAACTCGGCATAGGATGGGGAGAAACCTACTTGATGAGGAGTTGCATTCCAATGCCGATTTCACGAGGCACCCATTTACTGTATACCGTCCGCCCGGGTGACAGTCTGTATACGATTGCTGAACAACTGGGCACCAACGTACCGTCATTGGTACAGATAAACTCGTTATATCCTCCATTTGCGGAGCCCGACCGAATCTTTCCCGGGCAAGTATTGCTGGCAAGACTGCCAGGTATGGCGGAGGAAAGCTCCGTTTGGTCGTTCCCCTTCCTTCCTCGACCAATATCGTCGGGTTCCAGCCTTTGCCGGGAACGAGGATTGCCCCAGGACAACAATTATCGGGTAGTGCCCGTGCATTTGAAGCGACGATCAATTATCAAATTCGAGACACGATGGGGCGTACTGTTACACAAGAACGGGCTGCAACGGCTTCAGAAGGCGCTCCAGCATTCGGACGATTCGACGTACAACTTCCATTTGATCAAACCCCCACTACCAAAAACGGCATACTGATGGTGTACACACGCAGCGCACGCGATGGCAGTATTCAAGATTTAGTGGAGGTTCCCGTCGCTTTTTAATAGCAAAAGTATTGCTCTCTCGGATGGTATATCGGGGGAGTTTTTTCATTTGATGATACCAGACAGGCAGCTTTTTTTATGAATTCACACATTTTTACTGAATTATCTAAATAAAACATTCATATTACATTAACTATTAACTGTTAATCTAGAAAATGGCAGGGACAAGTGATGGATTTGCGACTCTGCCAAATTTATGTAAAAGGGTGATATGTTAATGAAAAAGCGAGGTAAAGTGTCGATACATAAAATCTTATCAACGACACTGGCTGTAAGTCTTCTCTCAACTCCCCTGTTTTCAAGTCCCATCAATGCAGATCAACAATCTTCGGACAGCACCAATCATTCTTCTGAAGAGACCGATTCTGAATATTCCAAAGTTAATCTCCGTATCATGGAAACGACTGATATACATACCAATTTATTAAACTTTGATTACTACAAAAATACGGTTTCTGAAAAGGTAGGATTAGCCAAAACGGCAACCCTAGTGAAACAAGCTCGAAAAGAAGTGAAAAATAGCGTACTGGTCGATAATGGCGATTTAATCCAAGGAACTCCACTCGGAACATATAAGGCCAAAATTGATGAATTGCGAAACAAGGAGGTTCATCCAGCGATTAAAGCAATGAATCTGATGAAATATGATGTGGCAACATTAGGAAACCATGAGTTTAATTACGGCCTCGATTATTTGGATGAAGTGTATGATGATGCGAAATTCCCGTTTGTAAATGCGAATGTATACGTAGATGATCACGACAAAAATTCAAAGAATGATAAAAATATGTATACTCCATATCTAATTGTTACGAAAGAAGTTGTTGATGAAGAGGGGAAGAAGCAGGAAATTAAGATTGGCTATATCGGTTTTGTGCCACCTCAAATCAACGAATGGGATAAGGCTCATCTCGATGGAAAAGTGATCACCAAGAACATTGTGGAAACAGCAAAAAAATATGTGCCTGAAATGCGAAAAAAAGGGGCAGACATCGTAATTGCTCTTGCCCATTCTGGCTTTAATGGAAATAAATCCAATACAGAAGATACCATTTATGCACTAAGTAAAGTAAAGGGTATTGATGCGATCACATTCTCCCATACGCATAAAGTATTCCCTGCGAAAACAGAGGGAGCGCTTGATAGTTTGTTTCTTGGGCCTGATAAGAAGCCTTTGCCTGGTGTGAATAACGATAAAGGAACCATTAATGGCGTTCCTGCCGTGCAAGCCGGATATGGCGGCGGGTCACTTGGAATAATCGATTTGACGATTGAAAAAACGAAAGGAAAGTGGAAGGTTACAAAATCGCAATCATCTACTCGTGAAGTTTGGGAAACTGATCCTAAGGATCCTAAAAAAATCATCAGCACCGTGAAACCAGACAGCGCCATTGTGAAGGCAATTAAAAAGGATCATGAAGGAACGATTTCCTATGTGAATACGCCAATTGGCACAACAACAGACGATATTCACAGCTATTTTGCTTTAGTACAGGATGATCCTTCCATTCAGGTGGTTACAAACGCCCAGAAATGGTATGTAGAAAAGTATGTAGAAATGAACAAGCCAGAATATGATGATTTGCCGATATTATCTGTTGGCGCACCTTTCAAAGCTGGTCGCAACGGCGTAGAGGAGTACACCGAAATTAAAGAGGGAGACTTAACCATACGCAGCGCTGGTGATTTGTATCTTTATGACAACACGCTGAAAGCCATTAAGGTGAAGGGCAGTGTAGTCAAGGAATGGATCGAAATGTCCGCAGGAAAATTCAATCAAATTGACGTTAACTCTACGGAAGATCAGCCGTTACTAGACCCATCTTTCCAGGTATTTAACTTTGATGTGATTGATGGCGTAGAATATCAGATTGATGTCACCCAACCGGCCAAGTACGATCCGACGGGCAAAGAAATCAATCCTGACAGCAGCCGTGTGGTGAATCTGACTTACAATGGGGAGCCAGTTGATCCCGATCAGGACTTTATCGTTGTAACGAACAACTATCGTGCAGGTGGCGGCGGTAACTTCCCAGGCGTGAAGGGAAGCGAATTAGTTGTTGATTCGGCTGATGAGAACCGTCAAATTTTAATGGATTATATTTCTGAAATGAAAGAGATCGTACCTACTGCTGATGATAACTGGTCAATCGCACCAATTGATCAGCCTGTAAAAGTAACCTTTACCTCATCTCCAAAGGCTGAGTCCTATATCGAAGAAGGAAGTAACATTACGTTTACAAATGAGCTGGATGACAAAGGCTTCGGTATTTTCAACATTAATCTGGGATCTAAATCAAACGAGCCGAAAGAAAACGTAAAAGTGCAACTATTAGGCTTGAATGATTTGCATGGGCAGCTTGATACAGACACGAAGGTGGGTACTGAAATAGCGGGAAGCATGGAGTATACAGCTTCTGCGATGAAACAACGAGAAGCGCAAAATCCAAATACACTACTTGTACACGCAGGCGACATGATTGGAGGCAGTCCATTAATTTCTGCGACATTCCAGGATGAACCGACAGTAGAAGTGATGGAAGCAATGGGTTTTGATGTGGGAGCCCTCGGAAATCATGAATTTGATGAAGGGATTGCTGAGATTCATCGAATGATCGATGGTGGAGATCATCCAAAGGGTACAAAAGGCTATAATGGTATGAATTTTCCGATCGTTGCAGCAAATGCATTCGATACGGCAACGGGAGAGCTAATTACCAAGCCATTTGTCGTTAAAAAGATTGGCGGTAAAAAGATTGGCTTTATCGGGGTTCTTACCCAAGAAACGCCAAATATGATCGTCAGAAAAGGAAATGAAACACTTCAAGTCACTGACGAAGTCGATGCGATTAATAAATACTCAGCAGAATTAAAGGAGCAAGGGATCAAGGCAATTGTTGTACTTGCCCACAACCCTACTATACAAACCGGTAAGGCTGATTTATACGATGCAACGGATATTGCCGAGAGAGTGGATGATGAGGTTGACGTAATCTTTGCCGCTCACAATCATGTTTTTGTGAATAAAGAAGTAGACAATAAATTGATTGTTCAAGCCTATTCATATGGTTCTGCCTTCTCCGATGTAGATCTTGAACTCGATAGGGTGACGGGGGATATCGTTAAAAAGCAAGCTGAGGTAGTAACTGTGTATCAAAAAGATTTCTCACCAGATCCTGCAGTTTCGAAAATCATGAAAAAGTACGAAGATTTGATTGCACCAATCAAGGCTGAAGTTGTGGGAGTATCCTCTACAGCATTAGCGAAAGGATATCCGTCTGCATTGGAAACAATCGGTGACAATGCACTGGGGAATTTAATTGCAGATGGTATGAAAAAGGCAATGAATACTGATTTTGCTCTCATGAACGGTGGGGGTGTTCGTGCCGACCTGCCAGCGGGAAATGTAACATTTGGTGATTTGTTTGCCATTCAACCATTCGGAAATGTACTAAATAAAGTGAAGCTCAGTGGTCAAGACTTGGAAACGGTATTAAATAACCAGATTACGGACAGAGGTCTCGACTTCCATGTTGCCGGATTCAAATACACGTATACCTACGACAGCACGGCAAAGACAGGTAAAGTGGTAGACATCTTTTTACCCGATGGAAGCAAAATTGATAAAAACAAAGAATATACCGTGGTTGTAAATAACTATATGTATGGCAATGCGAAGTATGGAATCGGAGCTCTCGCAATGGATCTAGAGGTTGGTCCAGAGGACTTGGCAGCAACTGTTGAGTATGTAAAATCACTGCAAAATCCATTTCATTATCAAGCAGAAGGCCGTATTCAAAAAGTAAACCCATAGCAGGTTCTTCATAGTCGCTTTGTCTTAATGGCAAGGCGGCTTTTTAATGTGAAAGAACCGAAGTTTATGTATTGTGTCATCCGGGAAAAGGGTGAAGTATATAAAGTGCTGAGGTCTTTCTTTGTGACGAAGGAAGTGGTAGTGTATTGAAAAATTGGAGATATTATCTGTGACAGGCCAAGTTCGCGTCTATTTTTTAAAATGAAAGGATGATGTTGGTGTCTATCCGTATTTTTTCAACAGATCAACAGGTATCGGGAGGATTTGACGAAGGGAAACTTGTTGAACAAAAACCGATTGGATTTCCAGGTGAAGGATCAGCCGTAGAACGGGTTGGAACCCTGTTTTATTGGGCGTGGTTTACGGCAAAACAAGACGCTTATCTCCCTTTTCATCCTCATCGAGGTTTCGAAATTATTTCATACCTTCTAAAGGGAAAAGTAGACCACCAAGATACGCTTGGAAATGAGAAAACCCTCACAACTGGAGGTTTGCAGGTCATGCAAACGGGTAGCGGAGTTCAACACTCCGAGAAATATAAAGAAGGAACTTCCGGATTTCAAATTTGGTTTGAGCCATTTATGGGTGAATCCAACTACGCTCCCCCCACCTATGCAGATTATGAGGATCACGAACTTCCCATTGTAACCAAAGATGGTTTTACCGTTAAAACCATCCTGGGTGAGAATTCTCCTGTTCATTTAGTGGCCGACTCCAAAATGTGGGATGTTACAGTCTCCGCTGGACAACAGTTTGAACAGGATATTCCCAAAGGTTATTCTTTAGCTGGGCTTGTTGTGGAAGGGCAATCCCATTGGCATTTCGAATCTGAAACAAGACTGGTAAACACAAAAGAATTTGTGGTATGCGAAGCTTCAACAATCAGTTCTTTGAAAATCGAAGCAGGTGCCAATCAGGATACTCGTTTAATCCTCATTCAGGTGCCAAGTGTACTTCCTTATCCTTCGTATAAAGAGGTTAAGATCAGAGCAAAAGTAAAAAAGGAATGAGTCAAGAGTGAGTATGATCGAATGACTCGACTCTTTGGTAAAAGGTCTTCAAGTATACGATATTGACAAAACACTTTGGTGTAACTATAATGGTTACAACGGTGGTGATACTAATTGAAGCAAATCAGTACGCGCTTTTCCATTGCTGTGCATACTCTTTCTCTAATCGCAGCCATTCCCAATGAATGCACCGGTGACTTCATCGCAAGCAGTGTTAATACGAATCCAGTAATTATCCGGAGAATTATGGGGATGTTAAAGAAGGCGGGATTAGTAGATGTTCGTCCTGGGGTAGGGGGCGCTTCTTTGCTTAAAGATCCTGACCAGATTACACTCCTTGATATTTATCGGGCTGTGAATGCGACAGAGGAAAACCAACTGTTTCGCATACACGAAAAGCCTAATCTTAATTGTCCAGTCGGGCGAAATATCGAGATGGCCCTTCAAGTGGAATTGAGAGATGCTCAACTTGCGATGGAACAAAGACTTGCACAGACTACGTTAGGCCACCTCACCGGAAAGTTCAAATAAATAATAGCTCATCACAGAGCTTTTATTTTTGATCACGTTGTAACTTATGTTGTTATAACAATTAATATTACAACTAAAATAATGGAGGAATTGACAATGAAAATGCTAGTTACTGGCGCAACAGGAAAACTGGGAACAAAAGTGGTAGAAACGCTATTGAAAACTGTACCTGCGAGCCAGCTTGCTGTAAGTGTACGCAATCCGGAGAAAGCGGAGGGTCTTCGGGCTCGGGGAGTCGAGGTTCGTCAGGGAGACTTTGACCGTCCAGAAACCTTGGATGCTGCCTTTGCCGGGATTGACCGAATTTTGATTATTTCTGCGGACGGGGATAATGAGACCAGAATTCGTCAGCATACAAATGCCGTAGAAGCCGCAGCACGAGCAAATGTAGGATTTATCGCTTATACTAGTTTGGCAAATGCAATAGATAGCAAAATGTTCCTTGCTTCACCGCACCAAGAGACGGAAAAAGCCATTCTGAAAACAGGTATTCCATACTCATTCCTCCGTAATAACTGGTACCTGGAAAACGAGATTCCGAGTATTCAAGGCGTGCTGGCAGGAGCACCTTGGGTGACGTCTGCGGGATCTGGAAAGGTCGGTTGGGCGCTGCAGCAAGAATATGCGGAAGCGGCAGCAGCCGTACTGGCAGGAAGCGGACATGAGAATACGACTTACGAATTGTCTGGAAAACTGCTAACACAGGAAGAATTTGCATCAGCACTCGGATCTGTGTTTGGGAGAGAAGTGCCTGTGCAACAGGTCGATGATCCTACCTATGCAGACATTATGAAAGGTGCAGGAGTGCCAGAATTCATCATTCCGTTTCTTGTAGGGATTCAGGAAGGCATTCGAGAAGGCGCTTTGGAGATTGAAAGCAACGATTTCGAAAAGCTGCTCGGTCGACCAGTAACACCAATTAATAACGCCTTACGTCAACTTGTTGGTGGTATCTCCTAAATTTAATAAGAAAAGCAACTGTACCGACCTTTCTGCAAGCCGAGAGAGGTCGGTTTTTTTGTGTGTATATGTGTGAACATTTATTTAGTTTTATATTTATTATCTAATCTTTGGCATTTTCTTAACCGATATAAGAAAATGTGAGTATTTTCCATTATAGTTGCAGATTTGCCTCAATAACATTGAGAGGGTGGTTTGGAGAAAATGTATTACAGGCTGAAAAAATTAAATTCAATGTTGTTAATTGTTATTCTATTATTTATTAGTGTTGGTAACCAAAGGGTGATTGCCGCTGGTGAAATTTCCAACCTAATTTTAACTAAGAATAGTGTCTCACTGGAGGTCGGAGATACACAGGCTCTTACAGCAACAGCCATCTATGTAAATGGATCAACAGAAGATGCAACGATCAAAACTGTTTGGACCTCAGGAAGCGAAGCAGTTGCCAGTGTTTATGCGGGTACGATTACCGCTAAGTCGGAAGGTACTGCCGTGATCACAGCTACCTACTTGGGTAAGACCGTTGTAGTGAATGTTACAGTCCATAAGAAAGTGAGGGCTTTAAATAAAGATAAGCAATCACTTAATATACGAACAGGGGCACAAGATCAAATTCAATTAACTGCCTACTACACGGATGGTACAAGTGAAAATGTTACAAATAAAGCGGAGTGGACAATCGATAACTATTCCATAGCAACCGTAATGAATGGATTAGTTGTTGGACAGTCTTCGGGTACTACTACAGTATCAGCTAAATATGGAAGTCAAACCATCACGGTACCGGTTACTGTAGAAATGGTAAGGAGATTGGATATCGATAAATCTCAGATTTCTTTATTTGTTCAAGGAACAGAGACAGTGAAACTAACGGCGACGCTCCCGGATGGTACAACAGAAGACGTTACGAGTAAGGCAGTGTGGACTACCGATAAAGAAGGAGTCGCTGATGCAATAAAAGGGGTCATTAAGGCTTACGGTACAGGTCAGGCGATTATTACAGCAAGCTACGGTGGAAAAACCGCTACGATCAAGGTAGAGGTTGAGATCGCACGAAAGCTTGAAGTTGATAAACCTAGTGTTTTCATGAGAGTCAACACTAGTGAGCAACTTCAACTAAAAGCAACTTATGCAGATGGAACGTCTGAAGTCATTACTGACAAAGCAGAATGGACTTCAAGCAAGGAATCGGTTGCGTTTGTAAATAAAGGGAAAGTAAGTGCGTATTCTCCAGGTGAGGCGGAAATTAAAGCGACTTACGGAAATACAACGATTACGATCCCGGTAGATGTTGAAGTGGCAAGAAAGCTTGAACTGAATGTTCAAAGTCTTTCTATGCGTACAGGCACTTCTGAACAGGTAAAGGTAACGGCTACTTATGCCAATGGTCAAACAGAAGATGTAACGGACAAGGCCGAATGGAAATCAAATGACGAAACGGTAGCATTTGTATCCAAAGGGAAAATAACAGCTTACTCAACAGGTGAAGCGATCATTACGGCAAAGTATGGAGAAAAGACGGTTACAACCACGGTTGACGTAGATATTCCAACTAAAATTGAAGCAGATAAAACGAAAGTTTCTTTACAAATAGGTGAATCAGAGAAACTCAAATTACTCGCATATTTTGGAGAACGAAAAGAAGACATCACTGAGAAAGCAGAATGGACTTCTGGTTCAATTGAGATTGCAGAAATAAAAAATGGGGTTATTACAGCAGTAGGTACTGGTTCAACAACAATTACCGCTAAATTTGGTAGACGCACTGTTGTAGTACCAGTAACGGTCGGAGTCGTTCAAAGTCTTGTACTAGATGAAAAAAAGCTGGTCCTGAAGAATGGGGCTACTAAAAAACTGAAACTTACAGCTACCTATACGGATGGATTAACGAAGGATGTATCTGAGCTTGCTTCATGGCAAACCCAACAAGAAGGAGTTGCCTCGGTTTCTCTAGGGACAGTTACTGCAAATGGAACGGGAAAAACAAACATAACAGCTACGTTTGAAGGAAAAAGTGTATCTATTCCTGTAGAAGTTGGGTTAGCACAATCCATTACTGCCAATTTTAGAAATGTAGTGTTAGGGGTAAGTGAATCCAAACAAATTTTACTCACGGCGGTCGATTCAGAAAATGCTTCCAAAGATGTTACAAATGAAGCAGAATGGATTTCGAGTAATAATGCGATTGTTGCCGTATCCAAAGGAAACATTACCGGTTATGCCAATGGACGTGTGACTGTAACAGCGAAATATGGTGGACAAGCGGTATCTATTCCGGTAGAGGTAGGTATTATTCAAAGACTGGAAGCTTCTACTCGATTCCTTAGTATTAAAACAGGCCAAAAAGTACAAGTTACTGTGAATGCAGTGCTAACAGATGGAACAACCAGAGACGTGACAAGTGCAGCGGAATGGAAACCAGTTGGTTATAAAATTGCAGATGTTCAAAAAGGTCTTGTCACAGGGGTGGGTAATGGAAAGACCACAATTTATGCGAGTTATGGTGGAAAAAATCTTGCCATTCCTGTTGAAGTAGATGTTTTGAAGTATTTAAAAACGGACGTTGTAAAAATAGAGATGAAAAAGGGAGAGACCAGGAAGGTAACTGCAACTGCCACTTACATAGATGGATCTGAAGCTAATGTGACGGTAGCAGGAATATGGTCATCTTCTCGGATTTTGATTGCTGATGCGAAGGATGGAATCATCAGAGCCAATGAGTACGGTACAGCCACTATTACAGTGAATTTTGCAGGAAAAAAAGCTACTGTTCTAGTAGTTGTTCGATAATGTAGAAATGGTAGGGCGCTTTGTCGGTAAGACGGGGCGGCCTATTTCTTTTTCGGAAAAATGGGAACCTGGTTCTAGTTTTCTGCATAATACAGGCGAAAGGAAGGTGAGGAATGAGTTGGACCGTGTAAAACAACTGGAAATGTGGATGGATTTGTACACTCAGCGTCTCATTCGCCTTGCGTATACATACGTCCGTGAGTGGACAACTGCAGAGGATCGGGTACAAGATACGTTTGTCAAGGTGTATGAAAAAATGGATCAATTCAAGGAAGAGCGTGACCCTTTCCCTTGGCTTGCGAAAATTGTAATTAACGAATGTAGAATGGCGCAAAGGAGGGGGTGGAGGGAAATCATAACCGCCATTTTGCCTGAGCGGAATGAAATTAGTTCGGAAGATTCCTTCTTCGTAAAGGAGTCACATCATCAAATGTACGATGCTGTCCTTAAACTGGCAGAACCCTACCGTACTCCCGTCATTCTGTTTTATTTTGAGGAATTATCGTTACGGCAAATTTCTGAGGTCCTTGAAATAAGCGAAGGAACTGTCAAGTCTAGGCTATCACGAGGAAGAGAGCGATTAAGGAAAGTGTGGGAGGCGAAGTATCATGAGTGTGGAAAAGCACATCAAGGCTGCTAAAGATTGTCATGAGAACCATACTGTTAATCTAGATGACTTTAAAAAGCGAGTGTTCCAACAATTGGAGAAACAAACTCCCATCACATATAGGAGAAGAGCGACATTTAGAAAACTGGGTGTGCTGATAACCGCAACCGCAGTGTCGCTAGGGCTGGTAATCGGAGTCGGTGTGACATCACCCAGTTTTGCCGATACGTTAAAGCAGATTCCTCTCATTCAAACGGTATTTGATATTGCTGGTGATGATGGACTGAAAAGGGCACAAGAGAAAGGGTTAGTCACTGATGTGCAGAAAGTAGCAACTGACAAGGATATTACGGTTACGATCACGGAAGTTTTTTATGACGGTGCACAAATTTCTGTAGGATACATTCTGGAATCTCCGGATAAATTACCTGATTTGGTTCGTCTGACAAAAGAAATTAAAATAAACGGAATCCTGCCTGAGAGCTGGGGAGCTGGCGGTTCGAGCCATCGTCTGGATGACCATCGCACTGTAGGGGTTATTAACTTTAAAACAAGTGATGATTTACCCGGTCAACTAACGTTTGATCTATCGATTACTGAGATTGGGGATCAAAAGGGAGAATGGTTCTTTTCCTTCCCGGTGGTGAAGAATGATACAACCAATAAGCAACTGATGCCAATGATAACAAAAACGTATGAAGACACCACTGTGGTACTGGAAAAGATTACATTCACAGTAAATTCAACTGAATTAGTTGGGCAATTAATCCAACCACCAAAAAGATCCGATTCGACGGTATTTGAATTACTTGATGAAAAGGGGAATCAAATCGGGCTTCTAAGTTCATTCGCTGAGGAAAGAGAAGCTGATGGGGAGCAAGAAACGATTCATTGGAAAGCGATTTACCAACCGGTTAAGGAATTACCAAAAACATTAACGGTACGTCCGATTACCAGAGACCAAGAAAATCTTTCGCTAGAGACAGGTAAAGGGCTAGAGTTGACTGTACCGATAGAAAACAAATTCCAGTGAAGCATATTCTGAGGAGTAGTAATGTTGTAACGAATAGGAAATCGTGTTAAAATGTGTCTTAACTTTCTTTGAACGGAGGGATTACCTGTGGCATCCATCAGAATCCGATACAATGCTTTGTGCTGCTAACAATTGAATAGCGCTCAAGGCTCTGCATGTGAGCAGAGTAATCGGGATTGGTCTGCCTATTTTCAGGTAACTCATTTAGTCATAGGCTGAGAAAGACAGAGAGGGACAAATCTACCCTCTTTTTTCCTGTGAAAAACGTCTCGACGTTTTGGTCTCCATACCGTTTACTCTCAAACACAGGTAGTTCGCCTGTGTTTATTTGTCTTTTGAAAAAACAAATACCTGGAATAGAAAGGTCGTGAATAAAATGGACGCTACAACTAATCAGGTAAAGGAAAATTGGAAAAAGAATATTATTCTCTTTTTAAGTAGTCAGACGATATCCTTGTTTGGCTCATCTTTGGTGCAATATGCGATTATGTGGTACGTCACGCTCACTACGCAGTCAGGTGTGATGATGACAGTGTTTATCATTTGTGGTTTCATCCCCACCTTTATTTTATCGCCCATTGCGGGAGTGTGGGCGGATCGCTACGACCGAAAGAAGCTAATAATTTTGGCTGATGCATTAATTGCTATCGCAACACTAATCCTCGCCATTGTATTTTTAATGGGATATGAAGCCATTTGGTTATTCTTTGTCATGGCTGCCATTCGTGCGATCGGGACAGGAATTCAAACCCCAGCCGTCGGGGCTATTTTGCCGCAAATCGTGCCAGAGGATAAACTTACAAAAGTAAATGGAACGAATGGAAGTCTGCAAGCGCTCATTATGTTCGTTTCTCCTATGGTTAGCGCAGCACTTTTAACCATGTCTACCATTGAGATGATCTTCTTTATCGATGTCATAACAGCAGCGATTGCGATCGTGACGTTAATCGCATTTTTAAATATTCCCGTACATGAAAAAGCATCCGAAAAACAAACAACAAGTTATTTCAATGATTTAAAACAAGGGATAACCTATATTAAAAGCCAAGATTTCCTGAAGATATTCTTTCTGTATTTTGGGATTTTCTTTATCCTGATCGCACCTGCTGCTTTCTTAACACCACTGCAAGTTACTCGCAGTTTCGGCAATGAGGTTTGGCGATTAACAGCGATTGAAATCACTTTTTCGGTTGGGATGATGGCAGGCGGAGCAATCATTGCTTCTTGGGGAGGCTTTGCAAACAAAGTTTATACGATGACATTCGCAAGTCTGATCATGGGAGCTTGTACGTTTGCACTTGGACTTGTTCCTGTCTTTTGGATTTATTTGGTTTTCATGACTGTATTCGGAGTGGCGATACCCCTCTTTAATACGCCAACAACTGTTTTGTTACAGGAAAAGGTAGAAAGTAATTATTTGGGGAGAGTTTTTGGTGTATTTGGGATGATCTCGACTTCGATGATGCCGATTGGGATGCTCATTTTTGGCCCGATTGCCGATGTGATCAGAATCGAATGGCTGCTGGTAGGAACAGGGGTACTCATGTTAATACTGAGTGTTTTAATGGGTCGTAACAAAGTGTTGGTTGAAGCAGGAAAGCAAGCATCGAAGGAACCTGCTGGTTGAAAAAAGTGGAAGATACCCAGGGGAAACCTAACTTAGGTTAGGTACTATCCAAAGTGATTTTTGCTATCCTTTCCTTAAAGATGGTTCTATCGCAATTCAGAGTGTTGATAGGACCTAAAAGGGGATGAAGGACATGCAAGACTATATTAATATGTATAAGGAACCATTGTTTTGGTATTTTCCGATAGCAACTGCTCTGATCAGTATGATTGCTTTCTCGCTGGTCTCCATCCCTTTGACATGGATTGCCTATAAACAACCGCGGTGGGCAGAGAAATATCGCATTCAGGAGAAGGTGGGACAGAGCGCGAGAATTATTATGCCTTCCATCCGTTACTATACTGTCAATGGACTGATTTTTTTTACGCTGCTGGTTTTATCCTGGCCTCTGCTTCGAATGACATCAGTACATATGGGACCGATTCCGCCTTGGTATGTGATTTTGCTTCAAGTTTTGTTCTTTATTTACTTTGAGGATTTTTTGTTTTATCTGCTTCACCGTGCCTTGCATACAAGGTTTTTATTCAAACATGTTCATTCCGTCCATCACCGGGTAACTGTTCCTTGGGCAATCACGGGTAACTATATGCATCCGGTTGAATTTATTCTGATAGCCACCTGTGTTCTTGCAGGTCCTGTTCTATTGGGTTCGCATGTGGTTACGATTTGGATTTGGATCGTTTTTCGTCAGTGGCTTGCAGCCAATGAGCATTGTGGATACGAGTTCCCCTGGAATCCGAACCGCATTTTCCCTTTTTATGATGGGGTAGCCTATCACGATTACCATCATTCAAAAAATAAGGGGAATTATGCCGCATTCACCGGATTGTGGGATCGAGTTTTCAATACGATGTCTCCGGGATTTCATGAACACCTGGAACGTAGGAACCGAAAGGCCGAAACGGAACTGACTCGGTAGGAACTTAACAAAAAGAGAAATAAAAAGTCGCTTTGTCGTTACTACACAGACAGAGCGACTTTTTGATGATAGGCTGTTTCCTATCAATCCACCAATTTATGTCGAAGGGCTAATGCGACCGCTTGAGTCCGGTCGTCTACCCCCATTTTTTGCAAAATTCGATGTACGTGTGTCTTCACTGTTCCTTCGGAGATAAACAGGTTTTGGGCAATTTGGTCGTTTCGGTATCCATAGGTCAATTGCTGAAGTACGTCCCGTTCCCGATCAGTCAATTCTTCCAGGAGTGAAAATGTCCCGGCCGGTTGAACGGGCTTCCCCTGATCTTTCAATACCTCAGCCAACGCTTTGGCTGCCGTTACTGTGTGGAACAGGGCTTCGCCTTGGTAGGCACCTCGAATCAGTTCAAGCATCTCTTGAGAATCAGCGTCTTTGAGCATATATCCTACCGCACCCGCTCGGATTCCCTCTACCACATAGTTTTTCACGTCAAAGGTAGTGAGAATGAGCACCTTTATATTTGGTTGATGTGACAGGATCATGCGAGTTGCTTCAATTCCGGAGACTTTGGGCATTTGCACGTCCATAAGCACAACATCCGGGCGAAGTCTTTTGACGACTTCTACTGCTTCTTCCCCATCTGCGGCTTCTCCGATGACCTCCATATCAGGCTGCATCTGAATGACATAACCTAGTCCTTGGCGAATCATGGTCTGATCATCCACGAGTACAACACGAATTTTTGGGGTATCGTTCGGATCCGTCATCATGTAGACATTCCTTTCTCGTCATGATTTTGGTAAGGTACGTTGATATCAATTTGGAAACCATTGGGCTCCCGAATCGTACAGGTAAGTGTGCCATGAATTGACTGAACACGTTCTTTCATCCCTTTTATTCCAAATCCAGGGGTAAATGGATTGTCGGATGTAAAGGTTCCATTATCCCAAATGGAGAGTAAAAGGCTTTCATCGATAACTTTTATCTTCACATTCATGAGTGTCGCATCAGAGTGTCTCAGCGTGTTGGTTACGGCTTCTTGCAAGACACGATAAAACACGAGTAAAACCTCTTTCTCGATGTGGATCTCTGTTTCCGCCTCAAAATTGATCGACAACCCCGTATTGTTCGATGTTTGCGAGAGAAAGGCACGTAGCGTAGTATGACCGATCGATGAACTGTCAATCGCCAGTGTATGTACAGAGTTGCGAATCTCATCCAAGCTGTGTTTTGCCACAGAGAGCATGTCTTTGACTGCTTTTTCGGCCAGGGGAGGTCCATCTTCTTTTAACATGTATTGAAGTGCCCGAAGCTGGACAATCAGGGAAGTCAGACTGTGGCCCAGTGCATCATGCATGTCACGAGCGATTCTCGTCCGCTCTTGCAAAACGATTACTTGCATCGTATTTACAGCACCTTCCTGAATCTCATCATGGGCAAGCTGCAACTCATTATGTGCTTTTTGCAATTGTTCCAGGTGCAATTGATTGGTTCGATAGGCTTCGCTTTGTACACGGTATCCACGAGCTCCTGCAAAGCAACCAATAAAGGTAAGTATAAAAGAAATAGAGCTGTGGACCGGAATGGAATCCAGTGAAAAGGCACGAGCCGCTGACATCAAACCGAAAAAGGAAGCCAGGATCATGCCCTGCTTGTCTTCCATTTTCCCTCCCATAAAAACAGCAAGCGGCAGCATCATACCAAATGCTTCTTCGCCACCGACTAGAGGCCCCTTTAGTAATATTAGGATACCAAAGAAAAACACACTGACAAAAGTGCGTCTCGAAGTCAGAAAATGATTGGGTACCCAGAACAGAACCAAAAGAAAAATCGAGAGAAATGCAGTTGCCGAAAATTGTAAGGGTGTTTCCATCGTATAAGAAGTAGGGAGGACCACCAGTACGGTCAGAATCAAAAACCAAATACTCAGGAATCGCTTTTGTAGTGCATGTAAAGTCAGTTTAAACAAAGCGGAACCCTTCCTTCCCTCTTCCAAGTGAACATCTCTAATTCCATTCTATCACGTGGTGTCATCTATCTGTAGATAGAGGGAGCGGCTGGCAAAATCAATCATCTGGTGGATTTGATTTTTTGGTCTGAATCGGTAAAATTAGGCAAGTAAAATGGATAAGTTTGCTTGCAAGAGCAAAGGGAGGTAATCATGAAAGAACTGATTGAACTGGCCAAACTTCTCAAGGAAGTAAGTGCCTTGTTTTCAGCGATTTCTGACGAAGAGCTCTCCACGCAGGAAGTGAATTGGCAACAGGTTCTCATCCTGGAGCAAGTCAGACAGGAACGGAAGACAATGGGGGAAATCAGTAAAGTTGTTGGACTTTCCTACAGTACCATTTCAGGACTGGTTCATCGATTGGAGAAGAAACAGCTTGTTATCCGGTCACGTGATCTCAATGACAAGCGTATTGTCTGGGTCTCTCCGTCGCAGCGTCTTGGTGAACTGGGAAGTGCAAACAAAAGCAATTTAGACGAGGAGAGCTTACAGCCGCAAATGGCTGACATGATCTCGTCGCTTCACATGCTTCTTGACAAGTATGCAGAGAAAAAAAGGGCAACAAGTTGATTTTGGAGAGGTGAGTGGATTTGAATATTTCGGGATTCTCGATTAAGCGCCCCGTAACCGTAATCATGTTAACACTGGCATTACTGATTTTTGGCGTCGTTTCTGTGCCAAGGCTGGCTATAGAATTGATGCCTGATATGGAGTTTCCGGTTGCGGTCGTTGTTACTTCCTATAATGGTGCATCTCCAACGGAAGTAGAAAAACTGGTCACAAAACCAGTTGAAAGTGCGATTGCTACGGTATCCAATATTGACAGCATTTCATCTGTTTCGATGCAGGGTGCATCACAGGTAATCGTGATGTTTAACTGGGGAACGGATCTCGACCAGGCTACCCTGGATATGCGAGAGAAAGTGGATCAGATAAAAGCGGCTCTGCCTGATGATGCGAATTCGCCTCGGGTTATGCGCTTTGACCCGAACAGCCAACCGATCATCTACTATTCATTGTCCGGTAAAGAAGACGTCAACCGGATGAAAGAGGTAGCGGAGGACATGATTCAAACCCGGTTGGAGCGGATTGAAGGGGTTGCCGCAGTTTCCATTAACGGCGGGCGAGAGCGTGTGGTTGATGTAACACTTGACCCGGCCAAGATGGCAGCGTATGGACTTACCATTGAACAGGTACAGCAAGCGATCAGCAGCAGCAATCAGTCAGCGTCCACCGGAGCTGTGCGTGAAGGCGACAAAAAAGTCAACATTCGTGTGGAAGGTGAGTTTGTCGAAGTCAGCAAAATTGGCCTGACACCCATTTCGATTGGAACGGGCTCCATCCGCTTAAAGGATATCGGAACTGTTGAGGATTCCTTGGAAGATATCACATCGATGAACTACCTGGATGGTACACAGAGCGTCTTCTTTACCATTACCAAGGCCTCCGGCGGTAATACCATTGAAGTTGCCGATGCGGTGAAAAAAGAAATTGAGAAGATTAAACCGCAGTTGCCAAGCACGATGACCCTTACGGAAGCAATTGATACTTCCATCTATATCAAGGACTCCATTTATACGACGGCAGAACACGCGCTGTTGGGCGGATTTTTCGGTATTTTGCTGTTATTCTTCTTCTTAGGAAGCTTTTCGTCAATGATTATCGCTATTATCGTATTGCCCGTGTCGATCATGGCAACGTTTGTGTTGATGTACATGACCGGTCAAACGATAAACCTGATTTCCTTATCCGGTTTGACATTGGGATTAGGATCGCTGGTTGACTTTGCGGTCGTTATTCTGGAAAACATTTTCCGCCAGCGGGAACAGGGCAAAGGAATGGTTCAGGCAGCATTGGACGGCTCCAAGCAGGTAGGTACGGCCGTTATGGCATCTGCACTTGCCCAGATTTGCGTATTTGCACCGATTGCGCTAACCGAGGGGATTGCCTCTGAGCTGTTCGGACCATTAGCGTTGACAGTTGTGTACTCCCATATCGCAGCGTTGGTGTTCTCCATTATTCTGGTTCCAATGCTAAGCTCTCGTATCTTGAAAAAGGTGCCAAATCATGCGCAAAATGTGAATTACCGTGGATTCAACCCTGTAATCTGGTTCAACATCGGGTTTCACAAGGTGGAAAACGGCTACCGCAGATTGTTGAAGTGGGCGCTGGGACACCGTAAATCCGTTTCTGCTATTGCTATTCTCATGATTGTCGGCTCTCTTGCACTGACTCCCATGATCGGGGCTGAGTTTTTCCCAGCCAGTGATGAAGGTTCGGTCAGTATTTCGATCAAGATGCCGAGTGGTACTGTTGTCGAGGAAACAGACAAGGTCATGCAGGAGATTCAAGGTATTGTTTCCAAGCTGCCTGAACTGAAATTGACAGCGACCATGATCGGAAGTGACGGCTCTCCAATAGCGGCAGCAGCTTCATCGAATAAAGCGACGATGTACGTCGTGTTAGTGGATGTACTCGAGCGTACCCGCAGCAGTCATGAAATTGCACAGGATTTGCGCAAGCAGTTGGAGGCTGTTGCTGGGCCTGAGATCACTGTGAGTGCTTCCCAAGGATTCTCAACCGGTTCTCCGGTGGATATTACCCTTCGTGGAGACGATCTGGAAGTATTGAAAGAGATCGGTTCAATTATTAAAGAAGAAGTGAAGAGTGTACAAGGCACAGCCAACGTAAAGAACAGCTTGGAAGAGAGCCAGCAAGAATACGAAATAAGTGTTGATGCGGAAAAAGCAAGCCTGAACGGTTTGTCGACTGGTCAGATCATCTCCGCCGTTCGTACGGCATTTAACGGTCAGACCGTGACAAAATACCGCACAGGTGATGATGAGGTTGACGTGAACATTACACTTCCGGAGGAATTCCGTAATGATGTGAACTATCTGAGCAATCTCCGAATAACAGGGCCGGGTGGAACGCAAATCGCCCTGTCTACCGTAGCAAAAGTGGAAAAAGTGGATGTTCCACTGGCGATCAACCGTTCTGAACAGTCTCGGGAAGTGAAGATCACAGCCGATCTGGATGGACGTGATCTCAACTCCGTTATTTCGGAAATCAAGTTAAAACTGGACCAGTTGACATTGCCTGATGGATACAACCTGCAATTTGGCGGTCAGAGCGAAGATATGGCTGAATCCTTTATGAGCCTGGGGCTAGCCATCATTCTGGCGATTATTCTGGTATACATGGTTATGGCTTCACAGTTTGAATCGTTCTACAGTCCGTTTATTATTATGTTTGCCCTTCCGCCAACTCTTCCAGGAGTGTTGATCGGTTTGGCGGCAACAGGTACTACCCTGAGCGTTGCGGTATTAATCGGTTATATCTTGCTGGTCGGTCTTGTCATGAACAACTCGATCGTATTGATTGACTACATTAATCAACTGCGAAAAGATGGAAAAACCGCAAAAGAAGCCATCCTGCTCGCAGGTCCGATCCGTCTGCGTCCGATTCTCATGACGACACTGACGACCATACTGTCTATTGGTCCACTTGCGTTTGCATCAGGATCAGGTACAGAGTTTCAAAAGCCAATGGGTGTAACGGTTATCTTCGGTTTAAGTTTGTCGACGCTGGTTACGCTCGTCCTGGTTCCGGTTGTTTATTCCTGGTTTGATGACCTGGGTACAAAACGTCGGATGAAACGCGAGAAAAAGAAACAAGCGAAGTTGCTGAAACAACAACAGAAGAATGTTCCTGCCCTGGAATCGTAAACGGAGGGAGAATATGAGAGTGAAAAAACAACATCTAATTCTAGCATTGTCTTCAGTGCTGCTGCTGTCAGCGTGCTCGCAGGGAGCGCCGGAACCTACTGCGGCGGTAACTGAAAAAATAACACCAGTCCAAGTAGAAACAGCCAAGCTTGGTTCAGTCTCCATTGATGCCGGATTTTCTGCGAAGCTGGCTCCAAGCCAGAGTGTGCAAGTAAGCCCAAAAGTGACGGGTAAAATCACTTCTTTGCCAATCAAGTTGGGTCAACCTGTTCAACAAGGAGCAGTATTGTTCCGTATCGACGAGCAGGATTTGGCGAACGGTGTGAAACAGGCAGAAGCTTCTCTGCAACTGGCGCAAGCCAACCTGCGAATGTCAGGCAATAACTCCAGCAGTGGACTGGAGCAGGCGAAAAACGGCCTGAAGCAAGCCGAGGTGGCCCTGAAAGATGCCCAATTAAATCAGAGCCGCATGCAGCAATTGTTTACAGAAGGAGCGATCTCTACCCAGCAGTTGGAGCAAGCTAACACCCAATTGACAGGTGCGCAGACAGCTTACAACAATGCAAAGGAAGCTTTGCAAACGGCCCAACAAATGACGAGTATCCAAGTATCGGAAGCATCAGTGAAACAAGCCTCAGTCAGCTTGGAAAATGCAAGAACCCAGTTGAACAATTCAGTGGTTACGGCTCCGATCAGCGGATATGTTTCCAGTGTTACGGGTGAAATCGGTCAGTTCGCTTCACCGCAAGCACCTGTACTCACGATTGTTAACACCAATCCACTGCTTGTTAAAGCCAATATATCTGAAAATGACATTACAAAAGTAAAAGTAGGTACTAATGTTACGGTTGAAATTAGCTCACTGAAAAAAGAGCTGAATGCCAAAGTAACAGCGGTAAGTCCTGTAATGGACTCGATGCTGAAAGCTTACCCGATTGAGATCTCAATCCCTAATCCGTCCAATGAATTGAAGTCGGATATGGTGGTTAATGTGAAATTCAACTTCCAATCGGCTGCAGAGAAGAAACCGGTTATTTCCCGCAAAGCGATCTTTGAACGGGAAGGCAAACAGTACGTGTACGTGATTGAAAACAACGTGGCCAAACAGGTTGAAGTAACCATTGGTCAGGGCTCTAGCGATCAGGTTGAGATTGTCTCCGGTGTAAAAGATGGAGCGCAAATCGTTGTTAAAGGCCAAACGCTATTGAAAGATGGCGGCAAGGTGAAAATTCAGAAGTAAGCAGATTCTCCTGTATAAAAGAAATATCGACGTAAAAAATAAGGCCGCTATGTCTATATAGACAAGCGGCTTTATTAAATTCTGCAAACTCATGATTGATATTTAGTAGCGTTCAATTACCTGCTCTCGTCTTGGGCCAACAGAAATGGTGGAGATTTTCACTCCAATAGCTGATTCCACAAAATTTACGTATTGCTTTGCCATTTCAGGCAATTGCTCAAAATGTGTAATCTGTGAAATATCACACTTCCAACCGCTTAAATACTTCAGAATGGGTTTTGCAGAGTACAGCTCTGATGTTACTGGAAATCGATCAACGATTTCTCCGTTACTTAATTCATATCCAACACATACCGGAATTTCATCGAGATAGCCAAGCACATCGAGATTTGTTAATGCCACATTTGTTGCGCCTTGTATCATACAGCCATATCGAGTAGCAACAGCGTCAAACCATCCCATTCGACGAGGTCTGCCAGTCGTTGCACCATATTCACCTGCATCACCGCCACGACGTCGAAGCTCATCAGCTTCTTCCCCATCGATTTCTGATACAAATGGTCCCGCACCGACACAACTGGAGTACGCTTTTACAACTGCCAATATCTGAGTGATAGCATAAGGGGGCAGGCCAGCACCAACAGAGGCATAACCTGCAAGCGTCGATGACGAGGTAGAGAATGGATAAATTCCATGATCCGGATCTCTTAACGCTCCTAGCTGTCCTTCTAGCAAAATCACTTCTTTATTCGTATAAGCATCATGCAGCAAAACGGAAGTGTCAGTGATAAACGGTTTTAAACGATCTGCAAGCTGGCCTAGCTGAGTAAGCATCTCTTCCATGTTGATCGGCTGGCGGCCATAGTGATGTTCGAGCAAAATGTTTTTGGCTGCCATCAATTGTTCAACACGTTGTCGAAGTCGTTGCTGGTCGAACAAATCGGAAACCTGTATTCCAAGCTTTGCATACTTATCTGCGTAAAAAGGAGCAATTCCACGTTTGGTTGAGCCGAATCCCTTTGCGCCAAGTCGATTCTCTTCCAGTTCATCCAGCAGCCTGTGGATCGGAAGTACGAGCTGTGTTCGTGTAGAAATCAGAAGTTTGGGCTTAGGTACACCCCGATCAGCCAATTCTTGCAATTCTTTAAAAAAACTTTCCACATCAAGCGCCGTTCCTGGGCCAATGATATTTGTAACATCAGGGTAAAAGACCCCAGAAGGCAACATATGCAATGAGAATTTCCCATAATGGTTTATGATCGTATGCCCAGCGTTACTCCCGCCTTGAAAGCGCACCACTATCGAAGAGTTTGCTGCTAATACATCCGTCATTTTTCCCTTGCCTTCATCTCCCCAATTTGCCCCCACAATCGCCGTCACAGTCATATTACTTTGCCTCCCAGTCTTGTATTACTTTCTGTAGCTAATTATAATAGCAGATAAACCTATCAGAAAAATTGATATTTCTAATAATGGTCATAAGGTGTGGTTATATAAAAATGGATGTTAACCTGGAGTGGTATCGAGTCTTTTACTGGACGGCGAAGTTGGGAAGTTTATCGAGGGCAGCAGAGCGACTCCACATTTCACAACCGGCTGTGAGTCAGACCATCAAGCTGCTTGAAACAAAGCTTGAAGGGCAGTTATTTTTTCGTACGTCCAAAGGCGTTACGCTAACCGTCGAGGGCGAAGTTTTATTTCGTTATGTTGAGCAGGCGTTTAGTTTTGTGGAAATCGGTGAGAAAAAGATTGCGGAGATGCATAATTTACTCAGCGGAGAAATTAATATTGGAGCGAGTGATACCCTTTGCAAGCACTATTTGCTGCCGTATTTAGAAATGTTTCATAAACAATTTCCGAAAGTCAGGATACGCATTACAAACCGAACTACACCAGAAACAATTTCGTTACTAAAAGAGGGTAAAATAGACTTTGGAATCGTCAGTTTGCCCATTGTGGACAAGCAGATTGCCATTCGTCAAAGCTTGCCTCTTGAGGATTGCCTCGTCGGTGGCAAAGCATTTGCTGGTTTGGTTGATCTCCCATTACCACTTGAAAAGCTAAATGATTTTCCTTTGTTGGTACTTGAAAAGGGGAGCAATTCCAGAGATTTTCTAGATGAGTTTACATCTCAAAACAAAATTCAATTAAACCCTGAGTTTGAGCTAGGGAGTATTGATTTACTGGCGCAGTTTGCACGTAGTGGTTTCGGTCTCGCTTTTGTCATCCGTGATTCGGTGGCGAATGATCTTGCTTCTGGCGAGCTTTTCGAAATTCCGTTAGATATTCCTTTGCCCACTCGACATATCGGGATAGCAACGCTGCGTGGAGTCCCCTTATCTGCGGCAACGAAATCCTTTCTAGCTTTACTGCCCTAATGAATTTACCAATTGCTCGTGGGTTGCTTTGTCGTAAATGACAAGGCGGCTTTTTATTTGTGATAAAAACCAACTAAAAACAACTAAACAAAGTTAAACACCCAAAATTAACATGTTATTAATATTGAATTAACATAGCTACCGTATAGTTGGACGTAACAAATACTAGTTCTATGTACAAAGGAGAATGAACTCATGAACAAGTGGTTTCGTCCGTTCCTCGCCTCTGCACTGCTCGTATCCATTCTGACTGGCTGTGGTCAATCGCAACAAGCGACTCCGACAAATGGCTCCGAATCTCAACCAGCCGCCAACTCAGGGTCTCCATCTGAACTGACCGTCTACACCGCTTTGGAGGATGATCAGATCAAAACGTATCTAGAGTCTTTCAAACAAGCCAATCCATCGATCAAGCTGAATATTGTCCGAGATTCAACTGGAATTATTACGGCAAAGCTCCTCGCCGAAAAAGAGAACCCACAAGCAGACGTGGTTTGGGGCGTAGCGGCGACCAGTCTTCTGGTATTGGACCAGAATAACTTGCTGGAAGGGTATTCTCCAAAAGGAATTGAACGTGTTTCACCTGAGTTCAAGGATAATCAGGAACCAGCTCATTGGGTAGGTATCGATGCCTGGGAAACCGCATTTATTGCCAATACAGTGGAATTAGAAAAGAAAAAACTGCCTGTTCCGCAAAGTTACGAAGATTTGATCAAGCCTGAATACAAGGGAATGATCGTCATGCCTAATCCTTCTTCATCAGGTACAGGGTTATTGACAGTCAACGGCTTGAATCAGTTGATGGGTGAAGCGGACGCCTGGAAGTATATGGACAAGCTTCATGAAAACATCGCTCTTTACACGCATTCCGGTTCCAAGCCGGCAAAAATGGCTGCAGCAGGGGAGTATCCAATCGGAATCTCCTTCGGTTACCGAGGCATTACGGAAAAAAAGAAGGGCGCACCTGTAGAAGTGATTTTCCCGAAAGAAGGCTCCGGTTGGGATGTAGAAGCTAACGCCCTGATGAAAAAACCGCAGATCAAGCCAGAAGCCAAGCTGTTCCTTGATTGGGCGATTTCGGATGAAGTGGTGAAAGAGTATAACAAGAATTTCGCCATCGTCAGTATTAAGCAGGAAGGCAACGTTATCCCGGAAGGCTATACAAAAAATCCGATGGAGCAATTAATCAAGCTCGATTTGGGTCAGGCAGCAAAAAAACGTGATCAGGTCCTAAAGGAATGGGATAAACGATACAGCACGAAATCAGAACCCAAATAACACATACTGTTTCCAGGGGATGTGAAAACATGAATCATGAAGCATATCTTTCTGTGCAGGGAATATCCAAACAATTTGGCACTTTCACTGCCTTGAAAGACATCCATATTGACATCCGCAAAAATGAATTTGTTTGTCTACTGGGTCCGAGTGGCTGCGGTAAAACTACGTTACTGCGTATCTTGTCCGGTCTGGAGAAGCCGACTAGCGGCAAGCTGTTTGCAAACGGCAGAGAGATTACCTCTCTGCCTCCTGCGAAACGAAATGCAGGAATGATGTTCCAATCCTATGCACTTTTTCCCAATCTGACCGCTTCGCAAAATATTGCCTACGGCTTGAAGCAGAAAAAGTGGAGCAAGCGTGAGATAGATGAGAAGGTGCATGAAGTACTGGATATGGTGGATCTGGTCAAGGTGTATGACAAGTATCCGGCCCAGCTTTCTGGCGGACAACAGCAACGCATTGCATTGGCGAGGGCCATTGCCCTGTCTCCCGATTTTTTGTTGCTGGATGAACCGTTGTCAGCTTTGGATGCCAAGGTAAGGCTGAAGCTTCGACGGGAGATACGCCGCCTTCACGAACAACTGGGTATGACCACGGTGATGGTGACACATGATCAGGATGAGGCACTGGCCATGGCCGATCAGATTGTAGTAATGAATAACGCGGAGATTGTACAGAAAGGACGTCCCGAAGAGATCTACGAACAACCGAGTAGCCCATTTGTGGCTGATTTTATTGGGGCATTCAATTTTTTTAGTGCGGATCAGTTTGATGGCTTTACCCAAGAGAAAAGCTCATTGTACGGAATTCGACCGGAGCATGTGAGGGTATTGGAGGCGGACAGCGAGGTTGGTTTGCAGGCAGTCGTGGCAGATATGGAATTTCGCGGGCCATTTTATCGAGTGATGTTGCAGGTAATCAACGAAAAGAGTGAGCTGACAGATCGGTACATGACCATTGATATGCCTGTTCAACAATCGAAGCATTTGAAGATTGGCAAGGAGAGCAGACTTTCCTTCGAGCTGCCGATTGACAAGATGGTCCAGTTCAACCGAACAGCTGCCGCACTATAACAGGGAGCTACACACATGATGTTAACTAGAATTCTGTTAGTTGGAATTATCGCTTCACTGGCTGCAAGCGTCCTTTTGCCTCTGATCCTCCTGTTTAGAAAAGCGTTCGAGGATCAGGACGGCCGGTTTGCCGGGATCACCCATTTCATTCAGTATTTCTCTACGCCTGCATTATCGGAGTCGATTTTCAACACGCTATTTGTCTCATTTACGACAACTCTTATTTCTGTTTCACTTGCTTTTCTTTTTGCCTATGCGATGAAACGGACGATGATCAAGGGGAAAACTTTTTTTCAGCAAGTGGCGCTTTTGCCTTTGTTTGCCCCAACCATGATGCATGGTATTGCGCTCACCTACTTGTTTGGCAACCAAGGAATGGTAACCACCGGATTGTTTGGACTGTTGCCATCGGGCTTCACCATCGAGCTGTATGGTCCAATCGGTATCATTATGGCGGAGGTGATCTATACCTTTCCCCAAGCGTACCTGATACTGGCTGTTTCGTTTATGATGGCGGATTACAATCTGTACGAAGCGGCAAAAGTTCTGGGGGCAAGCAGACTTCGCACATTTTTGACGGTTACGATTCCCAATGTCAAATACGGTTTAATCAGTGCATTATTTGTTTGCTTCACCCTGAGCTTCACGGATTTTGGAGCGCCCAAGGTGGTGGGAGGACAATTCAATGTGCTGGCTACCGACATTTATAAACAGGTGATCGGTCAGCAAAACATGACGATGGGAGCTGTGGTTGGTTTACTGTTAACCATTCCGGCGATTCTGGCATTCATTGTGGATCGGCTGATTGAACGAAAGCAAAGCTCAACGATAACGGCAAAATCAAAGCCCTATCAAATCACCCCAAGTCGGGGAAGGGATCTCTTCTATTTTGTTTTCTGCTCAGGAATATCACTTGCCATTCTGTTCCTGATTGGCTCCGTTCTGTTTGCGGCACTGGTCAAGGTATGGCCGTATGATCTGACTTTGACCCTGAACCATTTCGATTTCTCCCAAGTAGCGGGAGACGGAACCGAACCTTTGGTCAACAGTATCCTTGTCGCCTTGATCACGGCGGTCATCGGCACGGTAGTTACATTTGTCAGTGCCTATCTGATTGAAAAAATGAATGTTATGAAAGGCATGCGACAGATTGCCTATTTCCTTTCGATTCTGCCGCTAGCCTTGCCCGGATTGGTGATCGGGCTATCCTACGTCTTCTTTTTCAACAAGCCTGGCAATCCCTTGAACATCCTGTACGGAACCATCTGGATTCTCGTTCTGGCCAATATTGTACACTTCTTTTCTGTTTCTTTTATCACCGCAACCAGTGCACTGAAAAGACTTGACAAGGAAGTGGAGATGGTCTCTCAGTCGCTGGGAGTTCCGCTGTACAAGACCTTTTTTCGGGTGACGGTACCGATGTCGCTTCCGGCCATTTTGGAAATAGCAGTCTATTACTTTATCAATTCTATGGTTACGATCTCGGCGGTAGTGTTTCTCTATGCGCCTGATCTGAAGCTGGCTTCCGTGGCCATCGTGAACATGGATGACGCAGGAGATATCGCTCCTGCAGCAGCAATGTCCATTCTGATTGTAGCGATCAATCTGACAGTACGTGGCTTGTTTGAGCTGTCTACCCGTGTCGTTCGCAAACGCCTGGAAGTCTGGCAAAAACCATCAACTTAAAAAGAGAAAGGTGAGAAACATCATGATCAAGGCAGTCATCTTTGACTGGGCGGGAACAACCATTGATTACGGATGCTTTGCTCCGCTTGCAGTTTTTTTGGAAGTGTTTCGAAAACGTGGCATTGAAATAACCCATGAAGAGGCAAGAGCGCCAATGGGCTTATTGAAGCGGGATCATATACAGGCGATTCTGCGGATGAAGAGAGTATCCCGATTATGGCAGGAAACATACGGCAAGGAACCGGATGAGGCGGATGTAGATACGCTTTATGCGGATTTCGAACCGTTGATGTTCAGTGTGCTGCGAGATTATTCAGAACCGATTTCAGGTGTGACGGAAATGGTGGACAGGCTCAGGGCAGACGGAATACGCATTGGCTCCACGACAGGGTATACCCGAGAGATGATGACTATCGTTGCCGAAGAAGCCAAAAAGCGTGGCTATGCTCCCGATTCACTGGTGACACCGAGTGAAGTTCCTGCAGGGCGCCCGTATCCCTGGATGATTTATCAAAATGCGATCAATCTGGGAATGGTCTCCCTACACGAGATTGTCAAGGTTGGGGATACGGTGAGCGATATACAAGAGGGTGTTCAGGCAGGTGTTTGGTCGGTAGGTGTGATCAAGGGAGGGAGTCAGTTAGGTCTCTCCCAGCAGGAAGTGGAATCACTCACTCCTGAAGCACTTCATTCACGAATGGAAGAGGTGCGTCGTGTGTTTAAGGCAGAAGGTGCTCACTACGTACTAGAGAGTATTAGCGAACTGCCTGTGATACTGGAGCAGATTGGCAAGCGACTGGAAAATGGAGAACGTCCTGTTGCTCCGTATGCGCCTGAAAAACCGTACTTGCTCTTAACACCTGGACCACTAACAACCTCCGCAACCGTCAAAGAGGCGATGCTCCGAGACTGGTGCACGTGGGACAAGGATTACAATCAATTGGTTCAATCGATCCGTGAAAAGCTGGTCACATTGGCGACAAGAGAGCAGGATGCCTATACGACTGTTTTGATGCAGGGAAGCGGAACGTTCGCAGTCGAGTCGGTGATAGGAACTGTAGTACCGAAAGATGGAAAACTGGCGGTCATTACAAACGGAGCATATGGCAATCGAATGGTGCAAATGGCCGTGATAAATGGAATCGAGACAGTCGTACTTGACTGCGGGGAAGTGGGGAAAGTAGACGTCAAACAGCTAGATGAGGTACTCCAGCAAGATTTGGCAATTACTCATGTGGCAGTGGTTCACTGTGAAACGACGACAGGTATGCTGAATCCGATAGCTGAAATCGGACGGGTAGTCAAGCAATATGGAAAGGTGTTTATCGTAGATGCGATGAGCAGTTTTGGCGGAATTGCCTTTGATATAGCAGAATGGCAGATTGATTTTCTGATTAGCAGTGCCAACAAGTGCATTCAGGGTGTTCCTGGCTTCGGCTTTATTATTGCAAGACGTGAGGAACTGGAGAAATGTATGGGACAGGCACGCTCACTATCACTGGATTTGTATGACCAATGGAAGACAATGGAAGAACAAGGCGGGAAGTGGCGTTTCACCTCTCCAACTCATGTGGTCAAGGCATTTTATCAGGCACTACTTGAGCTGGAGGCGGAAGGTGGCATTCGTGCAAGACAAAAACGGTACGAGACGAATCAACGAGTGCTGACAGAGGGGATGAAAAGAAACGGCTTCACTCCACTGCTGGGGGATGATTGCCAGTCACCGATCATCACGTCCTTTCATTATCCTGAAGACGGGTCATTCTCTTTTAAGGAATTCTATGAGAGCTTGAAGAAGGCTGGTTTTGTCATCTATCCTGGCAAAATTACTTCTGCTGATACGTTCCGGATTGGCAACATCGGCGAGGTACAACCAGAGGATATGGAGCGATTGGTGCAGGCGATTGAACAGAGAGTAACCATTTCAGCAAAGGGGTAAGAACAGATGAAGATCTTTTGTTTGGGCGGAGCAGGAAACATTTGTCGGGAGGCAGTACTTGATCTTGTTTTGCACTCTGACTTCGACACGATTACGATCGGTGATTTTAATGAAGAAGAGGGGCAAAGACTGGTCAAATCCATAAATGACCCTCGTGTGGACTTCGTGAAGGTGAACGTTATGGACCATGATGCCACAGTGGAACAGATGAAAGGCTATGACATTGTAATGGATGGGACAACGATTACATTAAACGGACTTTCCACAGCTTGCATTGCGGAAGCTGGCTGTCACGGTGTGAATTTGAACGGCTTTGGTGACGAGGATGACTCCCATGAAGTATTCAGAAAAAATGGGAAGACCTGCGTACCTGGCTTTGGAATGACCCCTGGTGTCACCCAAATGATGGCAATGCATGCAGCCAATCAACTGGATGAAGTGGATACGATTCGTGTCAGTCACGGCGCTTTTCGCCCGATTGCCTTTTCCAAATCGATCACGGAAACAACTACCTATGAATATGATCCAGAGCTTCCAGGCCGGGTCGTCTATGAAAATGGAGAGTTCGTACAGGTGCCTCCGTTTGCGAGACCGCGTGACATTCAATTGCCGGAACCATACGGTGATACAGTCCAATACATTATTCCCCATGCAGAAACTCGCACGCTCGCCAAGGCATTGGCCCACAAGAATGTCAAGCTGATCGAGGTTCGAGGGACCTGGCCGCAGAAAAACATGCAGCTCGTTCGGGCCCTTTACGATTGGGGCTTCCTGCGAAATGACAAAATCGTGGTAAATGGTGCAGAAGTTGGGATTCTTGATTGTATCGCCCAATATCTCTATAATTCGAAAGAAGGAAAAGAAACGGAACTGTATGGATACTCACTACACGTAGAGGTTACGGGTAGTAAGGATGGTCGCAAGATGATGCATACCCTGACCCATACTCATCCTGCTTCCGACGGTTCTGTACCAGATTGGGAACAATTACGTGCTTACACCCGAAATGTAGGCATTCCAATGGCAATTGCCGCCGTGCAAATCGCCAAAGGAAACAGTAAAGCAACCGGAGTGATTACACCCGAAGAAGCTTTTGAACCGACCGTTATTTTTCAGGAATTGGCAAAGAGAAATATCTTTGTCCATGAAGATATCAAGCCGATGGAGTAAAAGAGGAGTGGTTGCTTCGTGTCATTAATCGGCGAAGAGCGTAAAACTTACATTTTGGAGCTGCTCTATTCAGCAGGAAAAGTGCGAACCAACGATCTGGTGGAAAAACTGCAAGTGTCGTCCGAGACGATCAGACGCTATCTCGAAGAGTTGGAGTATGAGAACAAGTGCAAGCGTGTTTACGGTGGAGCGGTGAAAATCAATCTTGACCGGGAGGAACCGTCGCTGTATACACGGGAGATTCTCAGGGCGGAGGAAAAAAAACACATCGGTCGAATGGCCGCTACGCAAGTGCAAAATGGAGATATCATCCTTATTGATGACGGAACGACGTCACTCCAAATGATTCATTTCCTCGGCAGCAAAAAGAACCTGACGATTCTCACCAATTCAGTTACCGGACTTACCTTGCTCGTCGATAGCATCAACAAGGGACTGCTTGACACAGAAGTTTTTTTCATTGGAGGTAAGGTTCAGTCGAAGCACTATCGGGTTGTCGGTTCCGTGGCAATGCAAATGATGGAGAGCTTCAATGTGGACAAGGCATTCATCTCCATTGACGGAATGTTGCTGAATAAAGGAATTACCAGCTTTGACGAAGAACGGGCTCTGCTGGCTAGGAAGTTCATTGAGCATGCCAGCCAAAGTATCGTATTAACCGACCATTCCAAACTAGGAACCAGTCATCTATACAAAATTGCCGATCTCAAGGAGATTGACATCATCATCAGCGATGTATCCGCTCCGAAGGACTGGGTGGACGAGTTGAAAACAAAGGATATTGAGTGGCTAGTGGCAGAATAGGCTGTCAAAGAAAAAGTGCTCAGCAAAAGAAATAGTCTATAACAGAACAGTTGAAAGAGGCAGTCCGTTTATAGTACGGATTGCCTCTTTTGTATTTGGCTCTTTGAATGATTCTAGGTGGGAAATTTTGTTTACATGTAGAGTTGCTAGCGAGTATACTCCTTCTAATGCAGTTAAGGGATCAAACCTGAGTGCCGTAAACAAGGGGACATGTAAAGGGGGACGGAGCAAGATGCAGGAGAAGTTCCAGTTTATCAAAGGGTTTCACAATAATGAGGGGTATCGTCAAAGCTTTAATCAACTGGCTCAAAGTACCTTTGGGATCAATTTTGAAACATGGTGCCAAAACGGGTTTTGGACAGATAAGTATGTTCCTTTTTCCTACGCAGATGGTGACTCTATAATCGCAAACGTGTCTGTAAATAAGATTGACCTCATCATTCAAGATGAGATGATAAGGGCGCTGCAAATCGGAACTGTGATGACTCATCCGGATTATCGGAACCAGGGGCTTTCAAGAAGCTTGATGAATCGGGTATTGGAAGAATATGAAGGTACATACGATCTGATGTATTTGTTTGCGAATCAGAGTGTTGTGGAGTTTTATCCGAAGTTTGGCTTTCAGCGAGTAAATGAGTGTCAGTATTCACTAGACTTTGCAGGAAGCGGGAGTCGTAGCGGATCTAGCAGAAAGCTGGATGGAGGTAATAGCGAAGATATACGTTTTATCTATGAGTTTGCTGCTCGAAGAATTCCGGTTTCCCGAGTGTTTGGGGCGATCAATACGGCTGAATTGCTGATGTTTTATTCCATTTATGTTTTCAGTCAAGATATCTACTATCTCGAACAAGAGGATGTGATTGTTCTCTACAAACAGGATGAGAAGCAACTCGACCTGTTTGACGTGATCAGTTGCAAAGAAGTAGAGTGGGACCGAGTGCTGGGCAAAATAGCACCAGAGGGAACGAGCGAAATAGTATTTCACTTTACCCCAGACCTCGATCTACCGCACCTTCAAAAACAAACGGGAAGTGAAATTCTGTTTGTAAAAGGGGAAGCTGTTACGAAGCTGCCAGCGTATTTCAAGCATCCGTTAACTGCTCAGGCCTAAAAAAAGTAGAAAGGGTTGCCTTGTTTGCAAGAACAGGGCGACCCTTTGACATATTCAATATAGACGGCTGAAATGATCAGCCTTTTTTTACGATATCCTCGAGCCGTTCTTTAATGTTCTCTGTACAAACGCCCCCGTGATAGGTAATGACCGTATCAATCTCCAAATCTAGCAGTTTGGCAACTGATTGGTATGCCGTGGCTTTGTCAGGCGTAAAGTTGGGATCAAATGACTGGAGTTCGCCATCTTGTGAAGTCAGGGCATCTCCTGAAATTAGTGTCTTGCTTGGCAGATGGTACAAGGATATATGGTCTGGTGAGTGACCCGGCGTATAAATGACCTGAATGCCACCACAGTAAGGGAGGATATCTCCGTCCTGAAGAGCCTGATTGACTTTGACATAAGGAGCGATTGCACCACTTTTAATTAATGGGATTTCTCCGGCAAGGTAGGGTACGGCAACTTCATGAGCAAGTACATGAATCTTGCCTTCCGAGGCCGCGATGATGTCCGGTAAACTGCCAATGTGATCCCGGTCTTGGTGGGTAATGATAATTTTGGTTATTTTCTCGAAAGGGATAGATTCCTGTTCGAGTACCGTGCGGATTAAATCTAATTGCCCAGGGATACCAGTATCTACGAGGACGACTTCGTTCTCATCCCACAGCAATGCTGCATGAACCACAAATAGATTTTCGTTGATGTTCATCTCTAATCGTAAGGCCTTGATCCCATTCTGTGCCGTCAAATTCAACAACTCCTGACCTTGATAGATTTCCTATCTAGTCTAATTGGCTAAAAATGGCAGGAACACCTCTAATGAAGGGCTAGTAGTTGGCCAATCGATAGGAATCAAAGCTGATTTATTTTTCATTTGCAGCGAAATGATAGAATGACCTTGTACCGCTTCATTTGACATTCTTCAAATAAACGGCACAAGGTCATTGACCAGTAGAGCTAGTGTATTTTAGTGCTTGCCTGCCAGCCAGGCAATGAGACGGTGATTGATCTCTTCCTCGCTCTGCTCTTCGAATAGCCCGGCTTTTTTAACCAAATCGTACAGGCGCTCCAGTGGTTCCCGAGCGTCTGCTTTTTTTGCTTTCGGGTCGTTTTTGAGCAGATGCCACGTGTTAACGACAAACTCCCGTCGGTCGATCTCTTGTTTGTGAAAGAACGACTCTAACAGCTCTACGTGGTTCAGGAAATCCTGACCGAAACGGCTTTCTACATTCCCTCGCAGCAAGGCAATTTCAACCTCGTACATAGGACGCTCCTTGCCTTTCTCTTTTCCGATCCACGGTGTTTCCAGAACAAGCGGCAAGTGGCGAATTTTTTCGTGGTGCACAATATATTTCATTGCATCGAAACCGATCAGCCCGGCACCGATTGGTGAATGGCGGTCCTTGTGAGTGCCACAGAAACTCTTGCTGTCATTGAGGTGGACAACGGTGAGGCGATCGAGACCAATGATCCTGTCAAACTGATCGATCACACCGTCAAAATCATTGACGATATCATAGCCTGCATCATGTATATGGCAGGTATCCATACAAACACGAAGCCTGCTATTGTCTTTCACTTTTTCCATTATCGCTGCGATTTCCTCGAAGCTGCGGCCGATTTCTGTTCCTTTGCCAGCCATTGTCTCCAGGGCGATATTGACATTCGTATCTTTGACGCCATCCAAAACCTCGTTCAGCCCTTCTGCAATACGGGCCACTCCGAATTCAGCATCTTTGTCAGTGAAGGCACCAGGGTGCAGCACGATATTTTTCACACCGAGGTAGTCTGTTCGCCGAATTTCTTCTTGCAGAAAGCGAACGGCAATCTCATACGTTTCTTCTTTGTAGGAGCCCAAATTAACGATATAGGGAGCATGTACGACGATTTCGCTCATTCCGTGCTTGTCCATCACAGCTTTGCCTTCATTCACGAATTGATCTTCGATTGGTTTACGCCGTGTATTTTGCGGGGCACCCGTATATATCATGAAAGTTGTCGAGCCGTAGCTGGCAGCTTCTTCAGCCGCATTCAACAGCCCTTTTCCAGAGAATGATACATGTGATCCGATTTTTAACATGGAAAAGAAACCTCCTTCATCATTTTGAAAGATCAATATCTCTTAACTAAAAAGTAACGTAAGACTTTTAATTCGTCCACTTGGAAAACAGTTTGCAGTTTCGCTATCTTGCTTTTCCATTCGCAAATGAGTACAGATCAAGATGAACAGAGGTATACTGGAAAAAAATAAGTGGAGGTTCGATCTGATGATAGCGCAAATATACTGGACATTGTTGAACCATGAAAATTGGAATATGTACATTGCTGCAACGTCAAGTGGGCTTTGTTATGTAGGGTCTCCGAATCAACCATTGGAAGAATTGATAGATTGGGTAGCCTCCCGTTTCTCGGGGAGCCAGATTGTTCAGGATGATGCCACATTACAACCCTATGTGACAGAACTAAATGAGTATTTTCAAGGAAAACGCAAGGAATTTACGATCCCGTTTGATTATCGGGGCACACCGTTTCAAGTTGTTGTCTGGAAAGCACTGTGCGAAATTCCTTATGGACAAACCAAGTCATATACAGACATTGCAGAAATGATTCAAAAACCATCATCCGTTCGTGCAGTTGGGGCGGCAATCGGAGCGAATCCGGTATTAATCACCATACCATGTCATCGGGTGATTGGCAAAAACGGCGCACTCACTGGCTATCGGGGCGGTTTGGAAATGAAGGGTAAGCTTCTTCAGCTGGAAAACGAAAACAAGGGTTATGCATAAGCGTCGACAAAACAAAAAGTCTCTTCGCAGGCATGCCATATACCCCTCTCTGGAATATTTTTGTCAATAGAGAAGGATATATGTGCTTTTGCCTGGAAGAGCGGGCTTGCTTACTGCGTTATACTGATCTGTTTAATCGTAATGTCTGTTATCAGTTTAATATGACCGTCTTTCATCTTTAACTCCGCCATCGTGAAATCAGGGCTTGCCCAGATGATCGTGCCAACGAATTTCTCTGATTTTTTTGTATTGACGACAACTTGTTTCCCCACGGCTTCTTTTATCTGGCTATGAATATTTAATAGCAAGTTGGCTCCCTCCAACAGTTTCTATGAGTGAAATAATCGCTCTACATCTTTATCCATAATAAACACTTCAATTCGTTCTCCCATTTTGGTGCTGATGTCACTATGACTCGAGAGAACTTTGCACCCGGTGAATTGTTCCACGATCCCTTCGAATTGCTGGCTGTACATTTCACGTAATACCTGGCGCATTTTTTTAACGAGCTTTCTTCCTGTTTCATTGGTAACCAGATGCTTTTCTTCAACGGTCAGTACACCCTTGAAGCGCAAGATCACCATATCACCTACGATATAGGTTTTGGCTTCCTGTGGTCCTCGTCCAATCAGATCACGTTGAAATTTGATAAAGGCTTCACTTAAATCAGCTTCCAATTTCTTTTTGGCCGATTGTTTGTTCATGCTTCCCTCCATTTAGTGAACAACTGGCATGTACTTCAGTAAAACATCAAGAAAAAAGCCACAAAGAAGAGAGATCTCTTCTCGTGGCTTTGCAGGCAACACGAAACACACCTACTAAAAAAGGTGTCTGTGGAAAGGATCCTCCTCTCTACACGCTTACGAGGTTAGCTGACGGATTCGGACGTGAGAGTCGCCCTACTCAGTATCTGAGATTCACCCCTGGGACTAAAAAAGTCCAATTTGGTTCCCCCGCTCTTCACTTTGAAGACTAAGCGATCTAAGAATGATATGAAATTATCGTTGCGTTATGTATATTACTCCGATAAATGGAGCTTGTAAAGATGGTCTTTTTAAAGAAATAAAAAAAGGAGAAATCGAGAGAACAAACTAGCAAGACTAAGAAATCAGGAGATTCATCCGCTTTCATTCGCAAAAAATAGAGCGATTTGGCAGAAATTTGACAAAAACGACCATTAACAAGCAGAAAAACCAGACGTATAATAAGCGTCAAACGATAATTGCAAATCGGCCTAGTCCCGGGGCACTCGGGAACGGAGGAACCAATCTTTTGGGGTTAATCTTGCACAATTGTGTGAGAAGGATGAGAAAGCTCTTTCGCCATCCTACCCGTCAGCTAACTTCGTCGGCTAAAGCGAAGGAGGTCACAAGACCGCCTGAATCGAGAAGGTCTTTTTTTGCTGCAGTTTTCGTGGCAAGATGTCCCTTTTCGAGCTGAATTTGTAGGTCTTTTTTTCGTGAAAAACGTCTAGACGTTTTTCATAAAAGTCGATAAGACCGCTTGCGGGCAACAAAACGGTCATGACCGTTTTGTTTGGGTGAAAAGAATAACAACTGATCCTGGAACTAGTACAGGGAGACGGAACGCAAAGAGGGCACATCGTGCTGGCTGGGCGTTAGGTAGACCAATGAGTGCTTTTTCTCCGACAGTTGAACCAACGTAATGGATTGCCTTAGTAGGAAGACAGCTTCTTCCGGCCAGGGTTCTCATCTGCGTTGCTTCAATTCGGGGTAAGAGTAGGCATTGGTCTATTTTTTTACACAAAAAACACCGCGTAGGTGGGGAACAAAGGAGGATTTGCAGTGGATTTCATATCGATTGGGTTAATTTTGTTATCATTTCTGCTGTTTTACGGCACGATTGTTTTTTTTGACAAAGTAATCAGTGAACAGGGAGGTAAAGACAGATGATCATCTTGCTGATTCTGGTAATTGGGGTAGCCTTGTATCTTGGTCACGCTTTACTATACCCGGAAAAGTACTAAGGACGCAGTTTATTGACTGTGAGGAGGAAATATTGTGGACTTTATTCAAATAGCCGTCGTTTTAGGTCTGGTCATTCTGTTTGCCATACCAATGGGGCGTTATATTGTTCGAGCTTTTTCACTTGAGACAACTGGTCTGGACCGAATGTTTGGCGGTTTCGAGAAAGGAATTTATGCATTGTCTGGTATTCAGGCAAAAGATATGACCTGGAAGGAATATGCCAAAGCACTGCTGCTGGTAAACCTGGTCATGGGATTGCTTGCTTACCTTCTTCTTCGTTTGCAAGGGATTTTACCGTTTAATCCAAATGGAATCACCGCAATGGAACAATTCCTGTCATTCAATACGGCTACAAGCTTTTTAACCAATACCAACCTTCAACATTACAGTGGGGAGACAGGATTATCTTACTTGTCTCAAATGGTTGTCATTATGTATCTCATGTTTACGACACCTGCTACGGGGCTTGTTGCAGCCATTGCTTTTATGCGTGGTGTGACGGGACAGAGAAGCTTGGGGAACTTTTATGTAGACCTGGTGCGAGCTCACACTCGTATTCTGCTTCCGCTTTCTGTTATCGTGGGGCTGCTTCTCGTATCGCAAGGGGTGCCGCAAACCCTTCAACCAACTGCCGTTGCGACAACTTTGCAAGGAGCAGAGCAGCAAATCGCACGAGGTCCCGTCGCTGCGCTTGAATCAATTAAACATATAGGAACCAATGGTGGCGGACATTTTGGAGTAAACTCGGCTCATCCGTTTGAAAATCCCAATGGGTTCACAAATATTCTTGAAATCATCTCGATGTTCCTGATTCCGACTGCCTTGCCTTTTGCATTTGGATTCATGGCTCAAAGCCGCAAACAAGGCTTCATCATTTTTGCAGCAATGGGCTTGATGTTCCTCGGTTTCCTCGGGCTTGCCTACTTCAACGAGCTGAACGGAAATCCAGCGTTAGCCCAGACAGGCTTGTCACAAGAGATGGGCAGTATGGAAGGAAAAGAAGTCAGATTTGGAATTGCCCAAAGTGCCTTGTTTACTGCAGTTACAACGGCTGCTACTACCGGTACGGTGAACAACATGCATGATACCTTGACGCCATTGGGAGGTCTAGTACCACTGGCTCAAATGATGCTTAACTGCGTTTTCGGTGGAGACGGGGTTGGAACGATGAATATCCTGATGTACGCCATTCTCGCCGTATTTCTGGCTGGTTTGATGGTTGGACGCACACCTGAATTCCTCGGACGCAAGATTGAGGGCAAGGAAATGAAGCTGATCGCCATTACGATTCTCGTGCATCCGTTGATCATCCTGTTGCCTTCAGCGATTGCACTGGCTACAGAGATGGGGACAGCAGCGATTTCAAATCCGGGCTTCCATGGAATTACACAGGTGGTTTACGAATTCACATCATCTGCAGCCAACAACGGTTCCGGGTTTGAAGGTTTGGGTGACAACACACCGTTTTGGAACATTTCAACAGGACTGGTCATGCTCTTTGGGCGTTACCTCTCGATTATTGCCTTGTTGGCAGTTGCTGGTTCACTTTTGGCGAAAACTCCAGTACCTGAGACATTGGGCACTTTCCGAACAGACAACAGTGTATTCATGGTCATTCTGCTCGCTACTGTTCTGATTGTTGGGGCATTGACGTTCTTCCCCGTTATTGCTTTGGGTCCGATCGCAGAATGGCTGTCTATTCGTTAAATATTGAGATAAAGGAGAAATACAAATGACTGCACCAGTAAAAGCTGAGAGTCAAAATGATATATATAAACAGGCGTTTATTGAATCGTTCAAAAAAATGAATCCACGCCTGATGGCGAAGAACCCCGTGATGTTCGTAGTAGAGATCGGGTTTGTCGTGACACTGCTGCTGACGTTTTTTCCAACGATATTCGGCGGGGAATCCTCCGTATTTTACAACGGCATTGTTAGCTTGATCCTGTTTGTCACGATCCTGTTTGCCAATTTTGCGGAAGCGTTGGCGGAAGGCAGAGGGAAAGCGCAAGCAGCAAGTTTGAAGAAAACAAAACAGGATACAAAAGCACGGATTTTGCAAAAAGATGGTTCAGTAAAGCTTGTCAATTCGACTGATTTACGCAAAGGAAATATTGTGATCGTTGAAGCCAATGAATTAATTCCTGGTGACGGGGAAATCATCGCAGGGGTTGCTTCAGTCGATGAATCGGCAATAACCGGGGAGTCTGCTCCCGTCATTAAAGAAGCGGGTGGTGACTTCAGTTCCGTCACAGGTGGTACCCGCGTCATCAGTGATACAATCAAAATTCGCATTACGGCTGATCCCGGTGAATCTTTTCTGGATCGCATGATCAATCTCGTAGAAGGAGCCAAACGTCAAAAAACACCAAATGAAATTGCACTAAACACACTGTTGGTTTCTCTGACGCTGATCTTCCTGATCGTGTGTGCGACTCTACCACCGATTGCTGGTTACGTAAATGCGTCCGTTCCCGTAGCAACGCTAATAGCTCTCTTGGTTTGTTTGATTCCAACAACAATTGGAGGACTTCTCTCCGCAATCGGCATCGCCGGGATGGACCGAGTAACTCAGTTTAATGTAATTGCCATGTCGGGGAAAGCTGTAGAGGCTTCGGGGGATATCAATACTATTATTCTCGACAAAACCGGAACGATCACTCACGGGAACCGGATGGCAGCAGTATTCGCGCCAGTAAACCGTGTGTCCCAGGAACTCTTAAATAAAGTAGCAGCACAAAGCTCGATCTATGATGAAACTCCTGAGGGAAGGTCCATTATTGAACTCGCCAAAAAGCAGGGAGTAGCCCAAAAGGATTTGGAATTGGTGGGTTCGGAGGGCGTTGAGTTCAAAGCAGAAACTCGCATGAGCGGAACCAATCTGGCGGACGGTACAGAAATTCGTAAAGGTGCGGTAGATTCGATCAAGCAGTATGTAACAGATCGGGGAGGCATCATTCCGGCTGATTTGGATGAAAAATCGGATACGATTGCCAGAGAAGGTGGTACTCCATTGGCGGTCGCACTAGGTAAGCAGCTTCTTGGGTTGATCTATCTAAAAGATACGGTGAAACCCGGAATGAAGGAGCGCTTCGAGGAATTACGCAAAATGGGTATCCGTACCGTTATGTGTACAGGGGATAATCCGCTTACGGCAGCAACGATCGCCAGAGAAGCAGGTGTAGATGATTTCGTAGCGGAAGCCAAACCGGAAGACAAAATTGCGCTGATTCGCAAGGAACAATCAGAAGGTAAGCTGGTAGCAATGACAGGTGACGGGACAAATGACGCTCCTGCTCTGGCTCAGGCAGACGTTGGCTTGGCAATGAACAGCGGTACGATTGCAGCGAAAGAAGCGGCCAACATGGTTGACCTTGATTCTGATCCGACAAAAATTATTGAAGTAGTAGCCATCGGCAAACAGTTATTGATGACACGTGGAGCTTTAACAACGTTTTCGATTGCAAACGACGTGGCGAAGTACTTTGCGATTATTCCAGCGATGTTTATGCTGGCGATCCCGCAAATGGAAGCACTCAACATCATGAATCTGGCAACTCCACAAAGTGCCATCCTCTCTGCTCTGATCTTTAACGCCATCATCATCCCTGCCTTGATTCCACTGGCAATGAAGGGTGTCAAATACAAACCGATGAGTGCAACGAAGCTGCTCTCAAGGAATCTCTTCATCTACGGACTTGGCGGAGTAATTGTCCCGTTCATTGGGATCAAGGTGATTGACATGGCGCTTGAACTTGTAAACCTTGTTTAAATAAATTTATGCTTAGAAAGCAAAGGTGAATTCTGATGATAAAAAGTATACGTATCAGTCTTGTGCTCTTGCTGCTGTGCGGCCTTGCCTATCCGCTTGCTATGACTGGTATTGCCCAGGTTCTCATGCCAGCGAAAGCGAATGGCAGTCTGATCACAGATTCGCAAGGCATCATAGTTGGCTCCACACTGATTGGTCAAACATTCACGGACCCGAAATATTTTAGCGGTCGTATTTCTTCTATAGAATATAATGCAGCCAGTTCCGGTTCCGGAAACTATGCTCCGTCCAATGCAGCAATGATCGAGCGTACGCAAAAGGATATCGAAGCGTTCCTTGCTGCTAATCCTGGTGTGAAGCGAGAGGACATCCCGGCTGATTTGTTGACAAACTCCGGCTCGGGTCTTGATCCGCATATTTCGCCTGAGGCTGCCAAAATCCAGGTGCCTCGCATTGCCGCTGCCAGAGGAATCGATGCTGCCAAGATCAACGCACTTGTTGAGGCAACCACTGAGGGACCAGACATTGGCCTGTTCGGTGATCCTCGTGTGAACGTCTTGAAGTTAAATCTGGCACTGGACCAGTTGAAGTAAATGAGTGGGTTTGAGAAAAGAAGGTGATACGCGTGGCAGAACAGTTCCGACGAAAAACGCCGGAAGAGATTTTAGCTTCTATTTCGAAAATGCATCGAGGTCGCCTCAAAATTATTCTGGGAGCGGTCAGTGGTTCCGGCAAGACATACAATCTGCTGTTGGAGGGGCAAACACTTAAAAAGAAAGCCATCGATGTCGTGATCGGTGTGCGCGCAACAGATCGCCAGTCTACATTGGAACAAAAGGGGGATTTGGAAGAAATTCCTGTGATTGAGTGGCAATCCAACGGCGAGAAGCAGCAAGACCTGGATGTAGCAGCAATTCTCGCACGTGATCCAGAGGTGGTATTAGTTGACGCACTCGCCCATCGCAATCGTCTCGGTGCACCACGTCCTACCCGATATGATGATGTGAAATATTTGCTGAATAACAACATCAGTGTCATAACGACGGTAAACATATATGAACTGTCAGGCATGAAAGAATTGGCGGAAAAACTGATTGGGACAGAAGTAAAAGTGGATGTATGTGTCCCAGAGGATACGCTCGAAATGGCTGACGAGATGAAATTGCTGGATGTGACACCAGAAGCCATACTCAAGCGTTTGCAAGAAGGGATGATTGACAAATCCAATGAAGAAAAACGAGGTCGGGATAAATTGTTTCAACGACACAATCTCGCTGTTTTGCGAGAGCTGGCGTTACGATTTGTCGCAGGAGGAGTAAACGACGATCTCGATGACTACCGGGAGAAGCACGGGCTAGTTGGCCCATCTGGAGCAGCGGAGGTTGTACTCGTACTCGTTACCTATCATTGGAATGGTTCCTTGCTTGTGCGCAGGGGGCAACAAATCGCCAGAAGACTTGGCAGTGAATTGCTTGTTGTTTCCTTTCAATCCCCAAACAAATCACTAGGCAAGGAAGAAGCTGCTTTTAAACGTTCAATCAGCAAGCTGGTAGAAAAAGTAGGAGGACAATTTGAAGAACAGCCCTTAATGTCTATGAAAGAGATTGCCAAGGAAATCGTCAAATACGCCACCGAAAACAATGTAACTCGCATTATCATGGGACAGACGAAACGCACTCGCTGGGAGGAAATATGGTACGGCTCCATTGTCCAGAAGATTCTTCGTCAAACAAAAAACGTTGATGTTTTCATCGTGGCAGACCGTTCGGAGCGAGATGGCGAGAGGGTGTTGCCCACCAGACAACGGCGAAAAGAAATATCGAATCCATTTCGCCGTTTGTCGAAAGTGGAGCAGGAGCAACAAATCAGTAAAATCAGAAAAGGGTCAATCAAAGTCTACATCGGGGCTGCACCGGGAGTAGGCAAGACCTATACGATGTTGCGTGAAGCGAATTTATTGAAGAAAAAAGGAATTGATGTCGTAATTGGTTTATTGGAGACCCATGGACGGAAGGAAACGGAAGAACAAATTGGTGAGGTTGAAATCATCTCTCGTCAACGAATAAATTACAAAAATGTCACATTAGAAGAGATGGATACGAACCGCATTATCGCAAGAAATCCAGAAGTTGTACTCATTGACGAGTTGGCACACACCAATGTTCCTGGCAGTAAAAATCAGAAACGGTACGAGGATGTAAAAGAAATACTTGATGCGGGAATTTCGGTTATTTCCACGATGAATATTCAGCATTTGGAGAGTCTCAACGACTCCGTCGAGCAAATAACGGGTGTTCGGGTGAGAGAGACAGTGCCGGATTATGTGATCCATGAAGCTGATGAGGTCGAGCTGATCGATATTTCTCCCAAAGCGCTGCGTACCCGCATGAGGGAAGGCAATATTTACCGAATGGATAAAGTAGAACAATCTCTGAACAACTTTTTCAAAACCCCAAACTTGATTGCTTTACGTGAGCTAGCCCTCCGTGAAATAGCGGACGATGTTGATGAACGACTGGAAGCATGGGAGCGAAATCGCACGTTGCGAGGACCCTGGCGTCAGGAAGAAGTGATTTTTGTTTGCGTCAATCTAGGGCAGGACAGTGAAAGGCTGATCCGACGAGGATTTCGTATTTCGTATCGCTTAAAAGCTTCCTGGTACGCTGTGTATGTAAAGGATCATGAACGGTTAACGGTAGAAGAAGAGCAACAGTTGGCAAAAGCAAAGGCGTTAACAGAAAGATTGGGTGGAACGTTCGATATGTATGAAGCTTCTGGCAGAAGGCAAATCTTTTTGGAACTGGCGAAACAAATGAATCAAAAGAAAGCCACCCAAGTAATTATCGGGCATTCGGCCAGAACCCGTTGGGATGAAGTCTACAAAGGCTCAGTTGTTCAGCAATTGCTACGAGTGACGAGGCATCTGGATGTTTTGGTTGTAGCAGATCAATAGAATGAGTGGGAGAAGGGGGAGAATTGTAACGGGAAATCTGGCAACACCCAAATGCCAAGATTTCCCGAATTCACAAGAGCAAATTATGTTTGATCCATCCTTTTGTTTTTTAATAACACAAAGGGATGCATGCTTGGTTTAAAGTTCGCCTCAATAATCCAGAGCTTGGCGTAATGATCAATGCCAATATCAAAGCCAATTTTGTTCTGAGAAGGATAATAATCGCCTATCTGTTTTGCTGCCAATAAACAGAGGTTTGATATCTTTTGAACAATTTTTTGCGTGGGAGCGGGTTTCATTAGTGATTGTTCAATTGCCTGGTCAACTGGAAGTACCGTTCTCGATACGTTTGTAACTACATAGCCATCTTCAGCTACTATCGCCACCATTCCTGTTACTTTCCAAGGCAGTTGGTTTTTTCTTCTTACCATGACTCTAACATCCATCGGCCTCTGTTCAATTTCAGCCAATGCGATACGGCGTTGTACCAAATAGTTTTGGGAACAAGTCATAAGTTTCAGTTGATTGAATGTTGCTTTCCTGCCGCCCATAATAAATTTTCTGTCCTCATTTTGTATCAAAAAAAGACCTTCATCCAGTAAGGTAACTTGAATTACGCCATTACCTTGTTTTCCGCTAAAAGGCTTCAAAATGACGGTTCCGTATTTCTTAAGAAAGGTCCAAAATGTCTTATGAGATAATTTTTGTGTCTCTGGTAAAAAACGATCAAGCTTTTTCATGTCTTTCAGAAGCGTATAATTTTCCCACTTGTTATAAGAAAGTACTTTTTTTTGAGTTATTTTTTTGAGGATTTTTACCACCCACCAACCATTTCACTGTAACGATTTAGGCAAAAGCGGTATATGATAGCTTATGATCATAATCCTCTTTTCAAGAATCGAACGGCATTTAAACCGATCATCTGAGCAGGGATGGATGTATTGCCATCTGGTAAAATAGGTGCAATAGAAAGATCTGCGACTTTTAAATTTTTGGTACCAAATACATTCAGGTACCCATCGACAACTCCTTCTCGAATACTTCTTGCCATTTTACATTGACCTCCGTAATGGGCAAAGTTTGAATAAGTGGCCCTGGCATAATCAGCAAGTAAGTTCCGCTTTTCTTCTTCGTTCCTGAGATTGAATATACTTTCAGGAGGGTAAACTACGTTATATTTCCCGTCTGGGTCCAGTTCCCAAGCCCTTTTCATAATTTTGAAAGATTTAATATATTGATCCACTATGAAATTCAAGTCATTTGGATTTGCTAACGGATTAAATTGAATGGAAGGGTAGGCTTCCGGATCGCTATGTGCGACCGTAACTGTACCTTTACTTCTTGGGTTAAGATCAGCAATGATCACACTCATAATATTGCTCGGTTTTGCAGGATTAAATTGCCAATGATTAACCAACACATCTTGGATGGGGAGAAAAGAGGGGAGTGGAAACCCAAATAATTGAAGGCGACGACCGGGTTTTTTATCTTTTTTTATTGCACCAAACGTGATTGGCTGATCAGGGTCAGCAGCCAATACCTGCAGCAGTCGGGTTGTTTCTACTTCTACACCCATCCCGACATAAAATTGCGTTTGTAGATTGTGACCTACATTTGGACTATCTACTAAGGTTGAAATCCCTGCTGCAGCCAAGTCAGACGGTCTGCCAATTCCGGATCGCTGTAATATGACCGACGAGAAAATACCAGCAGAAAGGATAACTCCTTTTCGCGCATATGCTTTTTGTGACACGCCATTCCTTACATATTCAACACCTGTGGCAACCTTTTTCCACTTTTTTTGTTTAAACAAAATTTTATTCACTGTTGTTTTGGCGAAGATGGACAGCTTTCGTTGTCCAACCCCAAACTCATCCGGGTGAAACTCATTTCCTTGTGTGACTATTTTTCTGTTTAAATATCCTGTTGCCGTAGATGAACGAATGAACTTTTGACCAAGTTGTTGTTGGGTAAATTGCACTTTGTAAGACGTAGCATTTTCAATTCCCGTATTATAGTCTTCGACAATCGGGATATCCAAAACTTCTGATGTTGCATTGACCAACGTGTAGATAAGTCCTCCGTTGGGAATGATTTGTTGTCTGACAAAAATTGGTCCATTTGTTCCCCGTTCGCTCGGGTTTTGTGTCTTTCCTGTGTAGGTTTCATTATATTTGAATAATGGTCGAACACTCTCGTAACTCCATTGCTTTCCTGCGAGTCTTGCCCACTCATCATACAGGTTACGACTTCCGCGTATTGCTGTCATAAAGCTATGCTGAGAGCTTCCCCCAATGGCTCTTCCACCCCATAATTTAAGCTGCCGTCCAATCATATTCTCTATTTGGGAAAGAGCGATATAAGACAACTTATTATCGTTTGCTAATTGGTCTGCTCTTGCAATAGAACCACTTCTATTTGGCATATTGGTTCCAGCTTCCAGGACAAGCACGGACGTTTTATTATCATCTGTTAATTTTTTGGCGATAACCCCACCTGCAGTTCCCGCACCAATCACAATATAATCAAAGGTATGATCAGAAGGTGGTCTAATTCCCATTCACTTCACTCCTATCCTTAGTCATATAGCAATAGTCCAATATATTCATTAGAAAAATACATGTTCCATAGCCTGTCTAGGCAGGTTCATTATCAATAAAAAAGTGGTAAAATTATCCTTGATTCAATAACCTATCAGCCTCTAACAGATAGACAAAAATACAAATAGGGGGAGGGATCTACGATAGCTACCTTGAGAAAATTGACTGAGCATGACTTTGACCAAAGTTTGGCACTTTCTCAATATGCCTTCCAATATGTGATTCCCGAGGATGACAAGGAACGGCGCAAAGAAATGATGAGACAACAGGAAATCTGGGGGGAGTTTGAAGGGGATGAGCTCATCTCTAAGACAAATTTACTCGACCATCAGGTATTCATCGGTGAAAAAACCTTTTCTATGGGTGGAGTGGCAGGAGTTGCAACCTGGCCAGAGCATCGGCGGAAAGGATCAGTTGGCAGACTGTTGAAACACTCACTTAGCATGATGAAGGAAAGATCACAGGTAATCAGTTACCTCCATCCCTTTGATTTTCACTTTTATCGTCGCTTTGGGTGGGAACTAGCTTTTTCGAACAAGAAATATTCTTTCGAAAAAAAGGATCTCATCCAGCTTCCTCATTCGTCAGGAAAAGTAGTACGTGTCAATCACAAAGAGAAACTTGATGAACTCAATCGTGTTTATGAGACGTATTTCACCAGGTACAGTGGAATGCTCAAACGTTCTGAATACTGGTGGAACAATCACGTCTGCACCAAAGGCATCGTAACAGCAGTTTACTATGACCAAACGGGTGAGCCAGCGGGGTATATCCTCTACAAAGTAAGTGATCGACTGCTAGACGTAGAAGAAATTGTGACAATCAACCATGAGGCACTTAGAGGGCTATGGAATTTTATCTGCCAGCACGATTCGATGGTAGATAAAGTGAAGATGGTCGTGCCTCAGGATGACCAACTGCCATTTCTTTTACATAATCCGAGGGTTCAACAGGAGATCGTTGCGTATTTCATGGCCAGGATTGTTGATGTGGAAGCATTCTTGAAGCAGTATCCATTCAAGCGGGAACAAAATGAATCCATCCTGCTGTATGTAACAGATGAGGTTGCCACTTGGAATAACGGAACCTATACGATCTCAAAAGATAGTGTGCAGTTCGAACCAATGACAGAAGAGGGTGTGAAGGTGACATCTTCTCAAGGCGTTTTTACAGATATTCAGACACTGACCGCACTGTTACTAGGCTATCAAACTGCAACATTCCTCTATCAAAGTGGCAAACTGACTGGCGATGAACAGGAAGTGACAAAGCTGGATCGTATGATCACTGCAAAGCCAACCTGTTTCTACGATTTCTTCTAGCCAAAATAATTCAACATAATTGTGCCTTTTGTGAATATTCATGAAAAAATAGTGCAGGATACCCCCTCACTTCAGTGACGGGGAGGAATGTGCTTCGGACAAGGATGGGCATCAGCCCGTTCAGTTGTCCGACCTTCCATCTGTGATTGCCGTTGATCCAAAATATACTTCTCAAACATGCCCAAAATGCGGTCATACGAACAGAGCAAATCGTAATAAAAAAAAGCATACGTTCTGCTGTAAAAACTGCTCTTATCAATCGAATGATGATCGAATTGGAGCCATAAATCTTCAACGAAAAGGAATCGAGTACATCGTTGAAGTGACTGCATAGGTATGACCTGTGTGGTTGGGTAGCCGTCAATCTGCCCTGATGTATCAACACGTTTTCGAACGTCAAATGGTAGGAGTTTCGTCATGAAACGCTCGGACTACTGGTTAGATACAAGCTTGTCAATTTATTGACGAGTCATTGACACAGAATTGTATTGACAGAGAAAACCAAGGTTCCCTATAATACTCGTAACCAAACAGAATGATATATTAGCGTTGACAAGGACAAGTAGAAGTGAGCCCTGATGTCAGAGAGCCGTCCCGTGTGCTGTGAGGAAGGTCGTCATCTCCCTTTGAATATCCCCTTCGAGCTTTGCTTGTGAAATGGAGCGACCCGTTCCTGAGTAAGAAGCGACGAATTCATCCCCGATAACGGATGGAAGTCAGAGCCATCACATTGACTTCATGAGACTGTCTGTTTTGCAGACGGAAAAGCTGAGTGGTACCGCGATACTCTCGCCTCGGCCTTATCGACAAACGTCGTGTAAGGAGAAGCGAGAGTTTTTTATTTTTGTCATTCATTGATAACGCATGGCTATGACAAGGACGAGTAAAAGCTGGCTCTGATGTCAGAGAGCTGTCCCGTGTGCTGAAAGGACAGTCGTCATCCTGCTTTGAATATCACCTTGGAGCTCTGTTTCTGAAAACTGGCCAACCAAGTCAAGTAAGAAACGGCGGATGTTCCCGTTAACGAACAAAGGTCATCGATTATAAAGACCTGATAAGTCTGTTTTTCGTGAGAAGACAGAAAAACTGAGTGGTAACGCGAATTAGCTCGCCTCAGTATCCCGAAAAAGGTGCATTTTTCAATGCGCTGTCAAGGATACAGGGCGAGTTTTTCATTTGTGCAAGAATCAAACCAACTATGTAGATGCGAAAAGGAGGAATTATAAATGAAAGCAAATGCTACCTTCCAGATCAATAACGGTTCAGATGTGTTGCTGCGAGTGATTACGATCTTTACCCGGTATGAATCGTATATTGAAGCATGCAGCGTTGTCCCTGACCAAACCGATGAAACCGCAACTTTGTCCATCCGCTTTCAATGTGATCCGGCAAAGTACACGCTATTGTTGAAGCAGGTGGAAAAGCTGATTGATGTAATAGAAACGGTTGAGGTGGTTAACCTCGCTGATTTGCAATAAATTGATCATGGCGCTTTTTTTGGCGTAATCATTTGTTGACGAAGAATGTGCAACCCCCTTGGAAATTTTCCAAGGGGGTTGTTTTTTGATTTCAATATTACCACTTTTTGTACGGCAAGAACTTACCGTTTAATGTTACTTGAACACGATCTCCATTCGGGTCTGCCACACGTTGAATGTCCATGTTGAAATCAATTGCAGACATAATGCCATCGCCAAATTTCTCATGAATAATGTCTTTGATCGCAGGACCATTGACCAGGAGAATTTCGTAAAAACGGTAGAGAACTGGGTCGGATGGCGGCATCTGAACCGTTGCTCCACGGTAAGGAACGACAGTCAAAGCGTCTACTACATCCTCGTTCAAATCCAGGACAGAACCAACTTTTTGCGCTTCTTCCAGAGAAAGTGTACCTTGTCCTAATAATGCGGTTGCTACCCAAGTTTCCGAACGTCCTACTGCATTAGCAATATCAATCCACTTCAAGCCTAATTTTCTTTTCGCTTCCACAATTACTTTTGTCGCTTGATCTCTTTCCATCGGTGTCTCTTCCTCTCTTTTGCCATTGTGTTATACAGCGATTATAGCTCATTGAAAGCGGTTCCATAGGCTTTCTCCATATTATTCACAATTTATTCACAAGAGGATAACCGTTTACTTGTTTTTTCCGAGAAAATAGAGTTTTAGACTAAGAACGGTATTATAGCGGTATGTTTTCTGTTCGATTGATTTTACGATTGCTGTGATACCATATGCCTACTGGTATCAATAGAAGTGAAAGGAATCCTCCGACGAGGGAGAGTGTTGCATAACTGGAATTAGCTACAACCATTCCCGAAAGTGCTCCACCCGATGCGCCCGCTAAAGCAATTGAAACATCAATTGTTCCTTGCATTTTTGCACGAGACGAAAGATCAGTCGAGTCTACAATGAGAGCGGTCCCACTAATCAACCCAAAGTTCCAGCCAAGTCCGAGCAAAGCGAGAGCGAAGGTGAGTCCCAACATGGAATCAGCAGGTGCAAAGGCTGCTACAATTCCTGCAGCAAGTAAAGTACCACCAGCAGCAAACGACATTGCAATGCGACCTATTTTGTCAACAAGAATGCCTGTCACAAAGGAAGGGAGGTACATCGAGCCAATATGAATGCCTATCACTAATCCGACATCACCCAAACTATGACCGTGATGCTTCATGTGTATTGGCGTCATTGTCATAATTGCGACCATTACGATTTGGGTTAAGATCATTACGGTGGCTCCGACAATGATTCCTCGGTTGTTTATTGATAGTGAGATTGTTTTAACGTCTGAAGTGTTGCTCTTATCTTTCTGAATCGCGGCAATAGCATTTGCGACAACGAATGGATCCGGACGGAGTAATCCCCAAAAGACCAGACCGGCAAAGATGTAGGCTGCCGCAGCTAGTATGAAAGGTCCGGCAAGCGCAGGGACACCGAGTGACAAAGCGAAATTGCCCATTACACCAACCAAGTTTGGGCCTGCAACGGCACCGAGTGTAGTAGAAACCATTGCAATACTGACTGCTGTTGCCCGTTGTGTTGGCTTTGCTAGATCGGTACCTGCATAACGTGCTTGTAAATTTGTTGCTGTGCCTGCACCATAAATAAACAGTGAAGCGAGCAGAAGTACAATGCTATGACTAATAGCTGCAAATACGACCCCTATTGCGCCAATACCACCTACAATAAATCCTGCAGCGAGCCCCAAACGACGTCCGTAACGCTGAGAAAGACGCCCAACAAGGAATGCAGCCAACGCAGAACCAAGCGTGAACAACCCGGCAGGAATGCCTGCAAAACTTTCTGTGCCCAACATGTCCTGAGCAAGGAGTGCTCCGACAGTAACACCTGCAGCTAATCCTGCACCACTAAAAATTTGTGATAGGACAACGATTAGCAACGTTCGTTTATATAGCCGGTTCTGCATTTCTGGAGAATCGATGTAAATTTGCACATGCTTTTCATTTATTTTACGGGGTTCATGCGACATCGCTCAGAACCACCTTTCTAATCATGTTTGTTAGATAAGCTTTTTTTAAAAAGTTACCATTTTATCTGCCCATTCCACGAGGTCAACGCAATCATTCATCGTTGAAATCGGGCAAGATGTTTGGTCCTCTAATTTTCTAGATGTAAGGCAAGTTCCACACGCGTATAGAACTCCATTTCGATTAATAAATTTTTGCATCTCTTCATGTACATTGAACTTTAGATCTCGAATTTCTTCGCATTCCACAGCTTCACCCATGAGGAATACTTTAACCTCATGTTGCCGTGCTAGCGATGTATTAGCGAAACGAAAGGCATTCCAAGCTTTTTCAGGCTCTTTTGTCTCCAAAATAATACCCAACTTCATAGAGTAATACCTCCTTCATTTTGATCAATGTGTACTACCAACATAATGATGCCATTCGTGCACGCCCTCTTCTAACCGAGAAGCTCTGATCCCTTTCGTTCTCAAAATTTCAACAGCTTCAGCCGACATAAGACAATATGGACCACGGCAGTAAGCTACAATCTCCTTATTTGCTGGCAAGGATGCAAGATGCAACTCCAATTCTTCAATAGGAATAGAAATAGCGCCAGGAATATGTGCCATTTCGTACTCTTCCCTCGGCCTTACATCTAACAACAAAACTTCACCTTTCTCCATCCGTTCCAGTAGATCTTCCAACGTAATTGGTTCCATACTTTCGTCATATTGCAGAAATTCATTCTTTATTCGCTGAATCTCGACCAATTGATTTTCACTCAAACGATGTAAAGACACCATAAAATTAGCAACGGATAAATCGGTAAGCTCATAAATTACAAAATTCCCCTTTTTAGTGAATCGGACCAACCTTGAATCATGCAACGTTTGCAAATGCTGCGATACGTTGGCAACACTCATGCCAGTAATCTTTGCTAGCTGGTCAACAGATTTAGGACCTTGAGCCAGTAAATCCATGAGTTCCAAACGCTTCGGACTTGAAAGGCATTTGCCAATGCGAGCATATTCCTGATAAAGTTGGTCTTTCCATTTTCGTTCCAGGTTCATTATCGCAGTCACCTCAACAATTCAATTGATTTATTGAATTGGTTGTATTTTATATCTACATTCTGCAAGTGTCAAATCATTTTGAATTAGAAAATAGGTTAAAACATTTGTAAAAACCACTTTACATAGGGTATGGGGGTATAGTATTATAATGAGCAAGAAGGCGAAAAAAATAAGGAGGTTATTCAAGATATTATTTTTTAACTAAAGATATACTATACGTAGGTATTCTATATGCTGAAATTTTATACAAAACAGACAAAAGAAAATCTAAAACGTACAGCTTAAAAAAAGGGAGAGAAAAAATGATGAAAAAACAAACATTGGTTATCGAGGGAATGACTTGTGGTGGATGTGCAAACAAGGTAAAAGGTGCGTTGGAAGGTTTGGGAGTGAAAATTGAAGGCATTAATGTTTCAAAAAGAACGGTAGATGTCGAGTATGACGAATCTGCAGTCAGTTTTGGTCAAATACAGGAAACAATTGAGCAAAAAGGCTATAAAGCAATGTAAGTTCTTTAGGCCGAGGAAACGTCGAACAGTATACGATGAGAACAAATTAGCACCGATCGCATCAGCGAAAGGTGCTATTCCTGCGTTGGTCAGCAGTTTGGGGGAACCATACTGTTAGTTGTGAATATTGTCATGACTCGGCAGGCGTTTACTATGTCTGACATCGTGATGCTGTCTTTTGCTTTTCTCATTTTTTCTTTGCGCTTCCTTAATTTTGGCAACGAACTCGCTAGTGCTCTGCGTGGTAAAGTCCATGGTATTGTCCCTTCCTTAGGCGATTGGATGTAATTTGTTATCACATATCTATTGTTGCCAAAAAAACCGGATTTATCATTTCATCATCGATTGAAAGGTATTGTATCCTCCCTATATTCGTTTACATACGACTGAATGTAAGTAACAAACTTTCTCGATGCAGGAGAAATGGTTTTAAAGGATGTAGCTGCAATGCCAATGGAGCGATAATGGTCTCCTTCCAGGCTAAGAATGCGGACATTGTCCGGGACACGATACAAGACCATTTCAGGAATGGAGCATGGGGGCTTTTGTTTTCAATTTTTGGGAAACACCTCAACTGCCAAGTACAATGGAGAGTTGGGTCGCTGTTTTGGGCTTGGGTGTCCTTTGCAGTGCGGTTGGTTTCATCGTACAAACGACTGCCCAACAATATACGACTCCCACCCAACCGGTTTACTATTTTCATTAAAACCTGTTTTTGCGGCCGTTTTTGCCTTTGCTTTTGCAGGTGAGATACTCACAGGAAGAGGATACTTTGGAGCGGCGCTGGTTTTGTTCGGGGTAGTAACCGCCGAACTAGATGTTAAAAAGCTTTTAACTAGAAAAGGATACAAGAAAAACAATGTAGGATCTGAAATTAATTTGCCGCAAGAATAAATTGTTATGTCAAAGTTTGAACAAAAAAGTAATGCAAATAAAAAATTGTGCTATAATTAAAAACTAGTTGAGAGTAGTTTAGTTATTTAGTACAGAAAAGCAGAGGAGAAGAGAAAAGATGAGAAAAAGCACAGGATTGTTTTTGTCGTTAGCATTGGCAGTTGTTTTAGGTGGATGTGGGACATCATCCAAGGAACCTGTAACCACTGGAGCAGAGAAGAGCATGAAAATTGGTATCACCCAGTTTGTCGAACACCCTGCACTTGATACCATTCAAAAAGGTATTGTTGACGGGTTAGCGGAATCAGGCTATCAAGACGGGAAAAACCTGGCGATTGATTTCCAAAATGCGCATGGAGAAATGAATAATACAATTTCAATTGCGCAGAAATTTGCTGGCGATCAAAAAGATATGGTCATTGCGATTACTACACCATCTTCGCAGGCAGTAGCCAAAACCATTCAAGACGTTCCGGTTATTTTCAGTACAGTAACTGATCCGATCTCAGCCCAACTAGTGAATTCTCTGGACAAGCCTGACAAAAACGTGACAGGTACCTCTGATAAGGTATCCATGGGAAGACAGTTGGAACTCATCCAAAAATTTATGCCTGCTATTAAAAAAATTGGTGTACTCTATACCACATCAGAAGTAAATTCTGAAGTTCAGGTGAAAGAGCTGGAAGAGGCAGCACAAGCCAAAGGAATTGAAGTTGTGCGTTCTGGAATTTCCAGCATTACCGAGATACAGCTAGGAACACAGACATTGGTTGATCAAGTGGAAGCGATTCTGATTCCGATTGATAATTCGGTTGTTTCATCGTTTGACGGTGTACTCATGGTAGCTGAAAAGGCAAAAATCCCTGTATTTGCATCCGATATTGATACGGTAAAACGTGGTGCAGTTGCAACATACGGTATTGACTACTACAAAATGGGGAAACAGACAGGACAGATGGCTGCTCGCGTTTTGAAAGGTCAAAAGGTAGCTGATACCCCAGTGGAAGTATCAAAGGAAACCGATTTAATCATCAATGAAAAAGCTGCTGGCACATTTGGACTGCAGATTTCTGACGAGCTGAAAAAGGAAGCAAAGGAAATTGTGAAGTAAGCCAGCCGAAGTGAGTGAATATCAATGTAAGCCATAACCCGAATGATGGATTCGAAGATGAGTCCGTTTTTCGGGTTTTTTAGTTTATGTAAGAAGACTTGTTTGAATTTTTACTAATGTTTAAATTTGACGAATAGTTTTTCGTATTATAGAATTACAAAAGGTAATATAAGGAAGGGGAATCACTTTATGCCAACAACCTTGTAATGCACTATCGCAACCTATCTAATAATTACGAACGTAAGGTGATAGATGTGAGTTCGCAAACAAAACAATTTCCAACGATTGAAACAGAACGTCTGGTATTGAGAGAGATTTCTGTAGACGATGCCAGTGATCTATATGCTTATTACTCCGATCGTGAAGTTACAAAATATCTCGATTGGTTCGGACCAGAGTCGGAAGAACATGCTGTAAAAATCATTAACTACTGGAGCGAACAATTTCAGGAAGATACCTTCATGCGCTTTGGAATTACGTTAAAAGGTGAAAATAAAATTATAGGGACGATCCCGATCAACCCTGTACGAGGACCTTTTCGCTGGAGGCTGCCCGTTGTACTGGGCTATGAATTGTCACAGGATTACTGGAACCAGGGAATCATGACAGAAGCATTGAAGGCTGTCATTACCTATACTTTTGAGACGTTGGGCAATCACAGAATGATCGCAGAGGTTATCCCTGAAAATACGGCATCATTGAAAGTGCTAGAAAAACTGGGCTTTCAGCAAGAAGGCTTGTTGCGACAGCATTTATGGCATGATGGCACAAAGACCTGGCATGATGTCATCACTCTGGCGTTATTAAAATAAATATGGGTACCCGAATGAAGAATGGTTTCAAAGCCCTTCGTTCGGGTTATTCTATCAACGGGAAGCTGATTTTGTTTGTGAATAAAGTTCAGAATATTTTTAAAACTAACAAAACAGCGTTCTTTGTGATAAAATGCAAACAATCTGAAAAAGAAGGTTACGTACTGGGAGGGGTTTTTTCAATGAAAAGAATAGCAGCTTTTTTATTTACTTCTTTGCTTTTATTCGTCACAGCGTGTGGGCAGCAAAGTGAGAAAGCGCAACCAGCAGCAGCTCCTGCCGATTCTGGCGCAGCGAAACAAGTAAAGGTAGGAATCGTTCAGATTGTGGAGCATCCTGCGTTGGATGCAGCACGTGAAGGCTTTATTGCTCAAATGGCGAAGAACGGATATGAAAAAGATAAAAACATTGTGTTTGATCTCCAATCGGCACAAGGCAACATGGATACGGCGATCTCCATCGCCCAAAAATTCCAAGGTGACAAAGTCGATTTAATCTTGGCAATTGCGACACCAACTGCTCAAGCAGCGGCACAGACAACCAAAGATATTCCGGTTCTCTTCACGGCTGTTACCGATCCGGTTGCAGCACAGCTTGTACAATCAATGGACAAACCAGGCAGCAATCTGACAGGTACTACGGATATGAATCCAGTAGAAGAGCAGTTAGCTCTGCTCAAGGAAATTAAACCGGAAGCAAAATCAATCGGTATCATTTATAATTCAGGGGAAGTTAACTCCAAGGTACAAATTGATGCGGCAAAAGCAGTATCCAGCAAAGTGGGTCTGACCATTGAAGAAGCGGCCATTACCAGCCCAACAGAAGTAAAGCAGGCTGCAGAGTCAATGATCGGTAAAGTAGATGCGATTTATGTACCGACAGATAACATGGTAGTTTCCTCTATCTCGGCTATACTATCAGTAGCAGAGGCACAAAAAATCCCGGTTATTGCAGCGGAAGAGAACTCTGTGAAAAGTGGTGCGATTGCAACTTACGGTATTGACTACACCAAATTGGGTGAACAAACGGCTGACATGGCTGCCAAAGTATTAAAAGGTGAAGTGAAGCCGGCTGATCTTGCTGTAGAGAAACAGTCCGACATGAAGCTTACTGTCAATGTGATTGCAGCAGAGAAAATGGGCGTGAAACTGCCTCAAGCATTAATCGACCGTGCGGATGAGGTAATTAAATAAGGGATTGCCAAAGGCTTGGCAAACGCCAAGTTTTCTAACAGAGGAGGAGCAAATGGGTATCGCAATGAACGGAGCTGTTGAACAAGGATTATTATTTGCAATCATGGCTCTCGGTGTATATTTGACGTTTCGAATTTTGAACTTTCCTGACTTGACAGTTGATGGCAGCTTTGCGCTTGGAGGCGCAATTGGAGCAAAGCTGATCATTGATGGGGTTAGTCCCGTTCTTGCCACTCTTGCTGCATTGGTAGTTGGTGCACTGGCTGGTGCATTTACAGGAATTTTGAGTACAAAAGGAAAAATAAACGGCTTGCTCGCAGGGATTTTGACGATGATTGCTTTATATTCGATTAACCTGCGAATCATGGATCGGGCAAATTTGCCATTGCTGCGTGAAGAAACACTGTATACGTTTGTTCAAGACCTGGGATTTCCGGATTTGGCAATTGGCGGAGTCACGATCCTCTCAGGCGTTGCGATTATTTTTCTGATCCTTGTCATTGTTATTAAATTCTTGATTGACTGGTTCTTGCATACGGATGTGGGACTGGATCTTCGGGCAACTGGCGACAACTCCACCATGATTCGAAGCTTTGGTGCCAATACGGATCGCACGACGATTATTGGCTTGAGTCTCTCCAACGGGCTTGTGGCAGTTTCCGGTGCATTGGTCGCTCAGTATCAAGGTTTTGCTGATGTTGGAATGGGTATTGGGATGATCGTCATCGGTTTGGCTTCCGTCATTGTCGGAGAAGTGTTGTTTGGACATGCGACGATTATGCGTGCAACCATTGCAGTTATTTTAGGTTCGGTTGTGTATCGCCTGGTCATCGCACTGGCTTTGCGTGCGGGCCTCAATCCTTCCGATATGAAGCTCATTACGGCATTTATCGTAATCGTTGCTTTGACCCTGCCGAATGTGATGAAAGGCGTATGGAGCAAGACGAATAAAACAACACGGGAGGGGAAGAACGATGCTTAACATCTCCCAGGTCAGAAAAGTATTTAATGAAGGAACAATAAACGAAAAAGTTGCATTGAAAACGGTCAATCTTCGTTTGGCACCCGGTGATTTTGTAACTGTGATCGGTGGTAATGGAGCGGGGAAGTCTACCTTGATGAACATCATTTCCGGGGGGCTGTTCCCGGATCAAGGCAAGATTACCATCGATGGGGAAGATGTGACCAGACTGGCTGAGTATCAACGAGCAACTTATATTGGTCGTGTGTTTCAGGACCCGATGGCAGGCACATCACCGAATATGACGATTGAGGAAAATCTGGCGATCGCTTATTCCAGGGGTAAACGCCGCACGCTCTCCCTAGGCGTAACTTCGAAAAAGCGTGAGCTGTTCCGTGAAAAACTGAAAATGCTGGATCAGGGATTGGAAAATCGTCTGAAGACCAAAGTTGGTTTCCTCTCAGGTGGACAAAGGCAAGCGCTCAGTCTGCTCATGGCAACCTTCACTAGTCCCAAAATCCTGCTGTTGGATGAGCATACGGCAGCGCTAGATCCCAAAAGAGCGCAACTCATCGTGGATTTGACGTTGAAAATCGTCGGGCAAGAAAAGTTGACTACACTCATGGTCACTCATAACATGGACCAGGCTCTGAACATGGGGAATCGCCTTCTGATGATGCATGAAGGGCAGATCATTCTAGATATTCCTCAAGAAAGGAAAAAGCAGATGACCGCAAAAGATCTGCTGCGTGCATTTGAAGAAGCTCGAGGCGGAGAAGCATTTGTGGAGGATCGTTATATTTTGAGTTAATATAATAGTAATAGTGCGGAGGCGCTTTGTTGAAACTGGACAGGGCGCTTTTCTTTTTCAAATGTGTTTTTCTTTATTTAGTTGTGTTTTTCCTGAAACAAAAAAGGGTAAACATACGTAATACTTTGGGAGGGAGAAACACGGGGATGTTCGGAGAAAGAGTATTTATCTTTGTACTATTTATTGTCTCATTCTTTGTAGCTATCGATGCAGATCACTCCGTTGCAGAGAGTCAACTATACCTGAAGGCTTTTGGCGTGTATTTGTTCTTCTCCTGTCTCTATCATCATTTACGATTGAACAGAAAACAGGGTACGGTGACCGTAGATTATGGGATCAATTACAGCATGTCTTTCGGGTTATTTGCGGGTCCTTTCGGTGTATTTCTATTTGAATCCGCCTACCGTTTCCTTGTTTTTATTTATAAGAAAATAACCAAGACCGACGATCCAGATGAATGGGTGCATACCTTTTACAATATCGGCTCATTTGCGCTTCAATCCTCTGTAGCCTATTACTTGTATGTATACTTCTCGGAAATGTTTCAGGGTATTCCATTTGGTTTTTGGATGCTGATGCTTCTGTTAACCTTGATTTCAGGAATGTTATCAGACTTCTTTTTAACAACTGTCTTTTACCTGTTGGGTGAAATTAAGACAAAAAAAGAAATATTAGACTTTCTCAAACAAAGAAACTTGCTGGATGTGGCGAAAACCTCCTTCTCCAATGGCCTGTTGTTTTTGTTCCTGCAAGAAGAGAGATGGGAAGTCCTGATTAGTCTGTTCATACTAAACTATCTGGTTAGTCGTTCCTTTTTGGTTAAATCGCAACATATCCAAAACAAAATCGAACGGGATAAATATGAGCAAATGGCGTATACCGACTTTTTGACGGGCATTTTCAACAGGGCCTATATGGATAAAAAGATGACGGAGCTGAATCAGTCAAAAGAGCGTATCGGCATCGTCGTATCTGATATTGATACGTTCAAACGAATTAATGATACCTTTAGTCACTCAGTTGGAGATCAGGTCATTCAACATTTTGCTTCTACGCTAAAAAAGCATTTGCATACCGATGATATACTCATCAGAAGTGGTGGAGAAGAGTTTACGGTTTTTCTCAGAAACAGGGATTTTGCTCAATGTGTCGATTTAATAGAGACGATACGCCAGGAAGTAGACAAGAGCTGGATTGAAATTCAGTTCAAGGAATCAGTGATGTCCATTAGTTATACCGCTTCGTTTGGGCTATATTTTTTCGAAGTCAGTGAACAGGAATCGATGGAACAGGGCTATGTATACGCCGACCAATTGTTGTACCAATCGAAACAGCAAGGCAGAAACAGAGTCAGTGCAGTGAATGAGCAGACTAACTCGAATGGACGATAGACAGAGGGGGCCAGTGTGCTTCCTTTTCTTGATGTATCAGAAAGATTATGTGCTTTAATGAGTTAAAGTGCATAATCTTTTCCATTTGCGTTAGCCAACAAGAAAACCAGCTAATGTTTGTCAATCCTTTGTTCTAGGTAATTCATAAATTTCTTGGTATACTAAATTAGGGTATAGCAAAAAAC
>NZ_JBNCMT010000025.1:0-85448 GCF_049846925.1 Brevibacillus nigriterrae | reverse complement strand
AGGTTGATAGGTTCGGTGTGGAAGTGCGGTAACGCATGGAGCTGACGAATACTAATCGGTCGAGGACTTATCCACGTATATCTCTTAGCGAATTTACCTCTGCGTATCCAGTTTTGAAGGTGCAAATGTGTGCCCTTAGCTCAGCCGGATAGAGCGTTTGACTACGAATCAAAAGGTCGGGAGTTCGAATCTCTCAGGGCACGCCATTATTTACCCCAGAACAAAGAATATAAAATCGGGAAGTAGCTCAGCTTGGTAGAGTACTTGGCTTGGGACCAAGGGGTCGCAGGTTCGAATCCTGTCTTCCCGACCATGCAACTTCATATGTGCCGGTATGGCGGAATTGGCAGACGCGCGCGACTCAAAATCGTGAGGGAAACCGTGGGGGTTCAAGTCCCTCTACCGGCACCATACATACGTTATAAAGCCTGGAGACGATCAATGGATCTGTTTCTGGGTTTTTTTATTTGGCAGCCTCCTATGGTTGTATGTACATGTCACCTTCTTTTCGATTGTTCTACGGAAGGGAAATTTCTTGTTGATACAATGCGATATATCGTAATAAAGTGAGTTTATAACGAGATGTCCCCAAAATAAATTCTAAGGAGAAAAATATGAATATTTCTGAAACTTGGAATGACATTGATCTTTATTTTAATATGAAACTTCACACGTCGGATCCCATTTTGGATTCCATACAAAAAGCAAATAGGGAAGCGAATTTGCCCGCTATAGATGTCGCTCCCAATCAAGGTAAATTGCTTTATTTGCTTGCAAAACTTGCAGGAGCAAAGAGCATTTTAGAGATTGGCACTCTTGGGGGATATAGCAGTATATGGTTGGGACGTGCGCTGCCAGACGGAGGGCACCTGGTCACACTTGAGCTTGATACAAATCATGCAAAAGTTGCAGAAGAAAATATTCGAATGGCAGGATTAGAAAATAAAGTTGAAGTCATTGTTGGGCCAGCACTTGATACACTGCCAACTTTAAAAGATAAAGGATTCACCTCCTTCGATTTTATTTTTATCGATGCTGATAAGCCAAACTACCCTAATTACTTGAAGTGGGCATTAAACTATTCAAGATCAGGAACAGTAATCATTGGGGATAATGTCGTTCGCAAAGGGCGTATCATTGATTCTGAAGACCCAATCGAGCAAGGGATCCGCCAATTTATCGATTTGTTATCCGAAGAATCACGCATAGATTCAACCGCTATTCAAACTGTAGGTACCAAAGGGTATGATGGCTTTGTTCTTGGAATAGTTAAATAGCCCAAGTGTGAAATCCAGGTAATAAATAGGGTTCGAGCTAACGCAGAACACTAGTTCAATAAACAGATAAAAACCTCTCATTAGAAGCAAGCCGATAATTAATTGCTCTAATGGGAGGTTTTCGTATGATAGGGAGTATATTGGAATTTCGTTAGTATTCCAATGAAAGGCAATTCTCAGTCTTCTCATGTCGAGTATGCAAGCGATACAATAGTTCGTAGATAAAAAAATAGGGAGAGGTAATTTATTGATATGAGCAATGACTATCAGGAGAGAATAAACAAGGTAATCAAATACATAGAAGAAAACTACGCAGAAAAAATAAATCTCGACTCCTTAGCGGAGGCATCTAACTTTTCCAAATATCATTTTAGCCGTATTTTTACCGCTATTACAGGTGAGACTCCCATGTCCTTTGTCACGACAATTCGTCTACAAAAAGCAGTCCTTGAGTTAAACGAGACGACGAAATCAATAGCGGAAATAGCGAATGTATGTGGGTTTGAATCAATTTCAACGTTTAATGCAAGCTTTAAAAAATATTATCAAACAACTCCATCTGAATGGAGGAAGAATACGACCAAAGATAGCAATATTTTGGGAGAAAAAGGCAAGATGCAAGAAGAGATAGCCAAACCTCTTTGTTACTCTATAGAGAGTAAGAACAGCTTCTTAAGGAGGATTTGGAAGATGAATATCACACTGAAACAATTGCCAGACCTGGAAGTAGCTTATGCGAGACATGTAGGCAGTTATTTAGAGACCTATTATGCTTGGGAAAGATTGGGGACCTGGTCAAACAGCAAAGGGCTGTACCCGACAGAGCAATTTTTTATTGGCATCTCCCTAGATGACCCAAACGTAACGGAGGAACATGAATGTCGATATGATGCTTGTGTGACCTTGCCAGCAAACTTTGTGAAAGAGAGCGAGGACGGGATCAACTTCAAAAGACTATCAGGCGGCACGTATGCCTTGTATCAGTTTTACGATACGATTGATAAGCTGGCTATTGCCTATCAAACGATTTTCGGTCAGTGGTTGCCCAATAGTGAGTACGACGCAGACGATAAACCGTGTCTTGAGTTTTGTATGAACAACCCTGCCATGGACCCAGAAGGAAAAGCAAAAGTCGATTTGTACATTCCTATTAAAGCAAAGCAAGAAGATATGTAAAAAAATTGTTATCACCAATTTATCAGATAGAACAAGGGAGCCGATCTCAGAGATTCGGCTCCCTTTATTTTGCTGTTGTCGGATAGATCCACATCACTGGTCATGATTGGCAGATAATAGTTTTATCTTGTACAACAGAATATGTTAGAATATAACGTTAGCTCTATAAAAATAGTGTTAACCTACATGGAGTTAGAGAGAAACGGAGAGATTCATATGATGTTCTCTGAAAGAGAGATAGAGCAATTACTGCAAAACGAAGAGATGTATCAAGGTGACTATATTCCTCCCGATAAAGAAATTCTCCACGATGCCCTGGTTGCTGTGGCGATGGGCAAGAACCTGTTATTAAAAGGCGGGACAGGCAGTGGAAAAACCAGGCTGGCAGAATACCTGTCAAAAGTATTCAACAAGCATTTGCATGCCATCAACTGCTCCGTCGATCTGGATTCAGAAGCCTTGCTCGGATTCAAGACGCTAGTCCACGAAGCTGACAAGACGCATATTCACTTCGTTGATGGGCCAGTGATACAGGCGATGAAAAACGGCAATTTTTTATACATCGATGAGTTAAACGTTGCTAAACCGGATGTGCTCTCGATCGTAAACGGCGTCCTGGATTATAGAAGATCGATCACCAATCCTTTTACATCGGAAGTAATTACGGCAAAGAGTGGATTTTCCGTGATTGCCGCCATGAATGTAGGCTATGTAGGAACCACCCCGCTGAACGAAGCGTTGAAAAATCGCTTTGTCGTAGTAGAAGTTCCTTACGTGCAAGGAGACCAGCTATATCATTTGTTAAAAAGGCAGTCGAAATGTACGGACGAGAGACTGCTTCGCTCATACGTAGAGCTTTCTGCCGATTTTATCCGAATGGTGAAGACGGGGCAGGTTTCAGAAGAAGTAGCGTCCATCAGGGGGCTCTTGGATGCTTGCGATTTGACCTGCTATATGCCGCCATTGCGTTCCATTAAACGTGCGATCGTCGATAAACTCGATGACCAAAGAGAAAAAGATTTGGTAACGAACATGGCAGAAACCATCTTCGGGGTGTAGGGTATGGAAACATTCTCCTTTCTTGAAAAGAATCTGGATTGGCTGGAAATGATGCAGTTATCCGATTTGGCAAAAGCATTGGCCCAAGACCCGGAAGCGGAAGTGCAATTTGATTTGTTTGCGAGAATTGATCAGCAAAAGAGCATTTTTTATGTCAGCCGATTTTGGGACTCATTTGATGAAGCATCCCGTAGGCTTGGACGGAAAAGTGACGTATACCTGAAAAGCTTCGGCAATGTTCATTTTAGCGATCTGACCGTTTTTCCTCATTATTTGCAAAAGGCAAATGAATACCGAAACACCAAATTTGCCAAGCAGATCTTTTCTTTATTGGAAGACTTACGGGTAGAACAATCAAGCATCCAACAGCGTCCCGGGATGCTCAACGCTTTTCAAAAAAGAAGAGAGCTGTACCAAAAAATTTTTACACAAAAACTGATGTCTTTTATTAGCCATGACTATGAACTGGACAAACTGCTGTATCGGATATACCTGTACGTTACGGCTCCCACACCTATTCGTCATGAGCTGCCATCTTTGATTGGTCCAGCCGAACTCCCATCCATTCTCGATAATGCAAAGCAAGCGCAAAATACTGCGGAGATCATGAAGCTATGTCTAGAAATGATGAACCTGCTGGATGATCGGTACCAGAAGGATTGCCAGGAACAGTTCTTCGGAATTTCCTCTCAAGAAACTTCGTATCTGACATTCGATGATTTGCGCAGAAGAGATGAGGTACATTCCGTCGGGAAAAAAGAGAACGATAATGAGAAAAATGAAACTTCGTCAGAAAAAATGATGACGTGGCATCAGGATACGGCAGTCTCCGAGCAGACGCTGCTTCAGTTCGATGTGGCTGAGGGAACCAATACAGATGTGGTTGGAGATGACATTCGGATGTCGGAATCGAATGATCAGGTGTTTGCTTCCATTCAAGGAAATTCCGTTCAAACCGACAAGCGCAGCTACGATATACAAATGCTAAAGGAAAAGAAGCTGTCTTTGGAACATACAGAAGATAGCCACCAGAACATGACGAATAAAGCACCGATTGCGATTCATTTGGACGAGCTTGTCCCTCAGTACAAAGACTGGAACGAGTATATGGAAATTTGCACTCAGCAGGATCAGCATCGTATGGCCTTGATCAAAACATGGGAAAAAAGCATCGAGCAGAAAAGAAACGAACAGCGCAGCAACTTGTTGAAGGGAAGATTGGGCAAAAAATTGGTTCCTCTGGTTGTAGATGAAATGCCAAGACCTTTTTATAAGAAACAGGAGGAATCAAAGCAAAAAGATGCAGTTTTTTCTTTGCTGGTTGACTGTTCTTCGTCGATGTCAACGAAAATGGACAAGGTCAAGAAGGCAATTATTCTGTTTCATGAAACACTGTATTCGCTTACCATTCCGCACAACGTCACAGGATTTTGGGAAGAATCGGCTGTACTAAAAGATGGACCTTCTCACAATTATTTTCAACCAGTGATCACTTTTGAAAATTGCAACAAGCGGTTGATCGGTTCAGCCATCCTGCAGATGGAGCCGAAAGAAGACAATCGAGATGGCTTTGCTATTCGAGAGATGACTTCCCTGCTAAAGGTTCGAGGGGAAGCACAGAAGTTTTTGTTCGTTTTTTCCGATGGAGAGCCGTCAGCAGCTAATTACGGCGAAGACGGAGTACTCGATACCTATAAAGCGGTTGCCGAAGCCAGAAAGCAGGGAATCCATGTCATCGGAATTTTTTTATCCAACATGGAAGTAAGCGAAAAAGATGTTGAGATGATGAAAATGTTGTATGGCAATTCTTACGTCGCTTTGTATAACATGAATACTCTCCCGGAATCGATAGCAACACTGCTAAGGAAAATTCTGATCAAATAAAAAGCAACCAAGGCAAGTTCGTAATCACCGTAAAACCTCAATATTGCGGCCAACATTTCCAGATTCTCGCAGACTGATGAGGGATAGGCCAATACGGAAAAGCAGTCCAGGCGGTTTGGCGATCACTCTGCCGAGCTCTGCGACACGAATGTCTTTTTTCGTTATGGCCCAATTCTTTTCGGCTGGGGTAAGTTGTGAAAGTTCCAAAGCAAACGCCCATGCTGCATCCCGGGCTTTCCGCATGCTGAAGTTGACAATCGCATCAGAGGCTTTGGGATTGAGATGATCGATCAGACCGACCCAGGGTGAGAGCTCATCAATTTCTGCTTGCACTTCATCAACAAGCGATGCCAAAATCTTGTTGATTTCGAGAAAATCAGTATGTAGGGCATGAATCTGCTCACCCGGGCTGGTTTCGGCGGAGGCAATACCGAGGTCCAGATTGATATGTGCATTCATCCCCAGAAGCAAGTGCTGAAGGATGATCGGCTGGCGGGAGTTGGCTGAGGAAAAGGCAACATTCCAGCTTTCTCTCGTCTGTTTGCCACTGAGAACCTGGGACAATGCTTTCAGGTAGTGATTGGCAAAGATTACATCAAGACGTTCCATACGGGGACCATCCTGAAAAATGCCAGTGTGAATCCCTTCCCTGACTCGTACGGTTACTTTGCGATAGAGCGCTGCAAAATAGCCGAGACGGTTATTTTGGCTGCTTGCCCATGTGATGATCTCATCCAATTGTGTGATAACTTCATCAATTGTTTGTGCACGCCCAAGCTGTGATATATCCATCGTCATCGCCCCTATTCTCGAATCGTTTCTCTAAAATCTATGAGCGTACGCCTCCCTTGACACCTGAAATTTCGGGGAATAAGATAAAAGGGTTTCAAAAGAAAAAAGGCCAACCAGAATGAGCTGGTTGACCTGCGTAATCAAAAGAAACAGATGAAAAATTTTATATACAGGAGGAACTCTTGATGCGTCTGGTAGGTAAGAAAGTTCTCTCATTTATTGACCATGAATTCGAAGATTTGGAGCTCTGGTATCCCATTTTGAGACTTCGGGAGGAAGGAGCAACGGTTCATATAGCAGGCCCAAAAGCAAATGAAGTGTACGAGGGAAAGTATGGGGTTCCATGCACATCCGATCGATCATTTGACGAGATCGATGCAGCAAATTACGATGCGGTTTTGATCCCGGGAGGCTGGGCACCTGATAAGCTCCGCCGTTATTCGCAAGTGCTCACGTTTGTACAGCAGATGCATGAGGCCAAGAAGCCAATCGGTCATATCTGCCACGCCGGTTGGGTGTTGGTTTCCGCCAAGATTTTGCAAGGAGTTCGGACGACATCCACTCCAGGGATCAAGGATGACATGGAAAATGCGGGAGCAATTTGGGTAGATGAGGAAGTCGTAGTGGATGGTCACATCGTCGGCTCCCGTCGTCCACCAGACCTGCCTGCTTATGCCAAAGCATTTGCCGATCTGTTGGCTGCAAAGGGAAAGAACGAATAATACAAAAACGGTTATGACCGTTTTGTTGACCGCAAGTAGTCATATCCACTTTTATAAAAAACGTCGAGACGTTTTTTACTTCACAGGAAAAAAGCAGGTCGCTATCAGTTCAGAGCGCCTGCTTTTTTTATTCCATTTTTTCCGTACGTTTTCCTATGTATTGCACCAGCTTGACCCCTACACCAACGAATGTTTCGAGGATCGCCTGTGCGCCAGCAATGGACAGGATAAAGATAAGCGGCATGGAAAACCGGGGAATCAGAAGATAGGCGGCTCCGAGAAAAATCGCACTCCAAATTCCTGTGCACCAATAGCAGTTCAACAAATAGCCGAACATGGAGGTAGGCGTTTTCTTGGTAGAGACGTGGCCTTCCGAATCAACCACTTTTTCTTTGCGAAGAAAGGGATTGCGGATAAATTCCGTAATTTTATCAAAGACGATCAGATGGGTAAAACGATAGCTGGCTAAAATCAGCATCAAATAGGTTAACCAATCAATATCCTGCATCAAAACCTCCCCGAACCATAAGTGATGCGAACCCGTTATACGAATAGTGTTCCTCCCAACTTGAAAAGATATGAAAAGACATGAATAGACTGAGAAGAATTAACCCTTGCGTAATAGATAATCATTTGTTTTGATAGTAATGTGATAGTCGCAAAATGTTCATAAATAACCTAACATCGATATTGCATGAGCGACCCCAACCGGGAAGAGTGAGAGATGGAGTTGATTTAGAAGTGAACAGCAATCAGACCGTTGAGCTTGCCAGAGAATCAAGAAGTTTGGTGGCTCGACTGGAATCCATTCAGAATCAGATGCACCGTGAGAACGATCAACAGCAATCGGATAAATTGACACAATTGATTGATAAAGTAAACACAGGGGAAATGAGCATTGCGTTCTGTGGTCATTTTTCGGCGGGTAAGTCAACGATGATCAATACGCTGTTAGGAGCCGAGCTTCTCCCGTCTAATCCGATTCCGACAAGTGCCAATGTTGTGAAGATAAAAAGCGGAGAACCTGCTGCACGGGCTTATACTCGCCATCACGGGGTTGTCACGTTCGATCCCACCACTGAGATTGACAAGCTGAAAAAATACGCCGTTGACGGAGATACAATCGATTGGGTGGAAATTCAGTACCAGGATCTTTTTCTTGGGGAGCATGCCAGCTTGATGGACACGCCGGGCATTGATTCGACCGATGCGGCACATAAAATTGCTACCGAGTCAGCCCTACATTTGGCTGATGTCGTGATCTATATGATGGACTACAACCACGTCCAGGCCGAAGAGAATTTCAACTTTACAAAAACACTCAAAGATCGAGGCAAGCCCGTGTATCTCGTCATCAACATGATCGATAAGCACGTTGATTTTGAGCTGGATTTTGACAGCTACAAAGAGAGTGTAGAAGAGTCCTTTGCGACGTGGAACATTGTACCGGATGGTATTTTTTATACGTCTCTGGCAGAGCCGGATCATCCCGAGAACCAGTATGAGGAATTCAAGGCAAAGCTGGTTCAGCTCTTGACCGAGCGTGAAGAGTTGATTGAAGACAGTGTCAAACAGTCAGTCCTTTATTTGATTGAAGAGCACGCAAGATTTCTGTCTCGTCAACAGCAGGATCAGCGAGAAGCTCTAGAAGGCCAGCTTGTGACGGACATGGAAAATGTAGACCCTTACGATGCCAAATCCATTTCAGACAACTTACAAGAAGTACATGCGAAGCTCAGTGAAAATGTCGCACAGGTAGAAGCTGCGAAAACCAACATGGAAAAAGAATTGCAATCTCTGTTGGAAAATGCCCGACTCACCTACTACAGCACGAATGAAGCTGCCGAGAAGTACCTGGAGAGCCGCAAGCCGAACTTCAAGGTAGGGTTTCTTTTTGCCGGTAAAAAAACAGAGGAAGAGCGTGCCCAGCGACTAGAGACATTGCTTGCTGACTTCCGTGAAAAAGTGGCGAGTAATCTGGACTGGCATTTCAAGGATTTGATGAGCAAGCTTCCTGAAGCGTACGGACTCAGAGATGATGAATACAATAAAGCCGTACACGCTACCACCATCGAGATCACGCCTGACTTCCTCGCTGCTCAAGTGAAAGAGGGAGCAGGATCTAGCGAATACGTCATGAACTACTGCAAGGATATTTCGAACGGGATCAAAGCGGAATACCGTCGTGTGGGGCTGGACTTTATTGAAACGATCCATAAGCAACTAGCCAACCGTCTGGAAATGGAAAACAACCGTTACCGTGAACAACAAGAGAAATTGTCCAAACTTCATAGTGTCCACAAGCAGTTGCAAAAACTGAGCGAACGGGAACAGGCTGCGACTGAATCCATGCGTTCGATTCTAGCTACAGGGGAATAAAGGAGATTATAGTAAAATGAATCAGTTAAAAACCAAACTGCTAACAGCCGCAGACAAACTGCAAAGAACGAGCAGTGAAATTACAGCGATTCCAGGAATGCAGACGCTGGCAGCGGAACTCACTCAGCGTGCGGAGCGTTTGCGTACCAATCAGTTTACGGTAGCGTTGTTCGGAGCGTTTAGTGCGGGTAAATCCTCTTTTGCCAATGCGATGATGGGCGATATGGTATTGCCAGTTTCTCCGAATCCTACCACAGCCGCGATCAACAAGATTATGCCGCCAACCGATCAATACCCGCACGGGACAGTTCGTGTGATTGTCAAAACCAAACAGGCGATTGAAGCCGATGTGCTCCGTTCCCTTGCCGTGTTTGACCTGACAGCGAATGATCTTGAGCAAGGACTTGCAGCAATCGGGTCCATCGATGTTGCGCAGATGGCTCCCCAAGCGAAACCGCACTATACGTTTTTGCGTGCAGTGGCCAAAGGTTTGCCGGAAATGGCAGATCACCTGGGCAAAGAGCTGATTGTTGACCAGCAGGCGTTTAAATCGCTAGTCGCCAAAGAAGAAAAAGCATGCTTCACGGAGTATATCGAACTCTACTATTCTTGCCCGCTAACGGATCAGGGGATCGTCCTTGTTGACACGCCTGGTGCGGATTCAATCAATGCCAGACATACAGGCGTTGCCTTCGACTATATCAAAAATGCGGATGCGGTTTTGTTTGTCACCTATTACAATCATGCGTTTGCCCATGCGGATCGGGAGTTCCTTTTGCAAATGGGGCGTGTCAAAGATACGTTTGAACTGGACAAGATGTTTTTCGTCGTCAATGCTGCTGATTTGGCAGCAACGCCAGAAGAGCTGACCGGAGTGTTGCAGCATGTGGAGAAGAATCTGCTCTCATGCGGAATCAGACATCCACGTCTGTACCCGATCTCCAGCCAAACGGCACTGCTTGCTCGCATGCATGAAAAAGGAAAGCTGGCTGCCTCTGCTGAGAAAGTATACCGCCAACGTACCAATGCAGGTGAAACCGATCCACTTCCTTCACCGGAAACAGGATTGGAGCTGTCAGGGATTTTGCGTTTTGAGCAGGATTTCATGAAATTCAGCCTGGAAGAGCTGACCGAGATGGCAGTTACGGCAGCACACAATGAGATGAAGCGTGTGGATTTGACACTCCAGGAGTTTATTGAGATGGCTCAGGCTGGAGAGGATGTGCGCAGAGAACGCAGGGAGCAGGCGGAAGTTGCACAGGACAAGGCTATTTCGTATGTTCGTGCCCATTCTACCGATTCAGAAGAGCGTGATTTCCAGCGGGAGCAAGATGAGCTTGTCTACTACGTCAAGCAACGGTTATTCTTCCGCTTTAATGAACTGTTTAACATGGCGTTCAACCCTGCCGTGATCAAGGATGACGGGCGAAATTTGAAAAAAGCGCTGCAAAGCTCTCTACAGGACCTGCTCCGCTCGATTGCCTACGATCTGGCTCAGGAATTGCGGGCTACCACACTTCGTCTGGAGAAATTCCTGAATAAACAAGGGAACCAGATGATCAAGCTGTGGGAGCGTGAATTGGGAGCGTACACGCACAACTTCCAACTGGCGCCCTACCAGCCTCGTAAGGTAGACACTCCTGACTTTGACGAAGAGCTGGCTGTTTCACTTGCGAGCTTCCAGTCTGCTCTGGGACTGTTCAAGAATACGAAGGACTTTTTCGAGATGGACGGCAAAACCAGAATGCGGGATGAGTTGGAAAAACTGATGCAACAACCCGTAGATACGTATCTGGCAGGCGGTTCTCGGAAGCTGGGACAACGTTTTGCGAGTGAGTTTTCTCAAATGGTCGAGGAAGAGAAATCACATGTTGTGCGCCAGATAGAGGAATACTTCACTGGACTGTTTGCCGCAACCGATATGAAAATTGATGTTGATGAGCTAAGGCAAAAGCAACAAGTGATTAGTGAGTTCTTGCAATAACTACCGCTTAGCAAAAAACAACTAACATAGAAGAAAGCCATCGGGTTTATGCTCCGATGGCTTTCTTTGGGTTGTTCTTAGCTATTGAACTTGAATTTGACCTGACTGATCGAGAATCACATTGAACTCATGGACGAGAGTAGGCTCGGCATTCGGGTTTTTCAAATCGTGTTTCAGCACCTGAAAGTTGCCGTCTGCCGTCAGCTTCCCTGCGAATTTGACGCCAAACATCTCCGAGGTGTAAAAGTCGAAGTTGGCTAATTCGGTATTTTTCAGTTCTTCAGCGATAATCTGTCCGTCACCGGTGAACATGGCGGCACGCAATTTTTCAGAGGAATCGTATTTTTGTTGCAGGTATGCCTGCAATTGCTGGGCAACTTCGGATTGAGCAATTTCCTTTCCTTTCTCAATCACTTGCTGTCCAGCCTCTACGGCCTGCTTGCCAGCCTCGATTGCTTGCTGTGCGTCCTGTACGGTTTTGTCCAGGTCACCACAAGCTGTGAGCAACAATGCCATGAGAAAAACCAGAATGATACGCATGGGTGAAATCTCTCCTTTTTTTTTCTGTGAAAAACGTCTTAACGTTTTTACCGAAGTAAATGCTAGATGTTACGCTGAGGCACCTTGTCACAAAAGTGGATGTGACCGCGTGCGGTCAACAAAACGGTCATGACCGTTTTGTAATATGGGATATGCATGCTTGCTTATAAGTAAATCCAATATTCATTCATTGTAGCCGAAAACAGCAAAGTTTAGAATACGAGGCAATGGATTTCTCCCGCAAATATTGTGCAAATATAGGCTCCAACATTTCCTCTCTTGCATAGGATAGGTTAAGGCTGAAGAAAAGCCCGATTGACAAGGAGGATTTGTATGATGCAAGGAAAAGTAAAATGGTTCAACAAGGAAAAAGGCTATGGTTTCATTGAGAAAAATGGTGGTGGGGACGTATTCGTACACTACACCGGAATTTCTGGCAACGGGTATCGCAACCTAGAAGAGGGTGAAGCAGTAACGTTTGATATTGTCGATGGACAGCGTGGTCCACAAGCTGCAAATGTTGTACGCAAAAGCACCAACTCATAACTGATAATACGACTGGGACCATCAAAAGTTCCGGTCTTTTTTTATTTACCGCAAAGAGAATATGCACATGAAAGTTTCACTCTTTTGCTGTTGCCAAAGAACGATTATAGTAAAACTAACGCATTATATGAACAGGCAGGTGGTGGTTATTTTGTTAAGCGATCAATTACATGATTATCTGCAGCAGGTTGAATCTCAAATGATCAACTGGCGTCGTCATTTTCATCAATACCCGGAGTTAAGCTTTCAAGAAGAGAAGACTCCAGCGTTGATTGCCGAAATTCTTAGAGATTTGGGTGTAGATGAGATTCGGGAAGGAGTAGGCGGTCGTGGGGTGGTAGGTGTTCTCCGAGGAAGCCAACCAGGCCGGACGGTTGCTTTGCGGGCGGACTTCGACGCACTCCCCATCCAGGATCAGAAGGATGTGCCGTATAAGTCGCAGGTACCTGGTGTGATGCATGCATGCGGCCATGACGCACATACCGCAACTTTACTGGGGTTGGCAACTGTTTTTGCCAAGCATCGTGATCAGATCAAAGGGAATATCGTATTCATTTTCCAACATGCTGAAGAAGAAAATCCAGGTGGAGCGATCGCAATGGTGGAGGACGGGGCATTGGATGGAGTCGATGCCATATTTGGTGCTCACCTCTGGTCAATGGCTCCGATGGGGAAGGTGTGGATCGCTCCCGGCCCGATTATGGCGAATGTCGATGATTTCACTATCGAAGTCAAGGGTAAAGGCGGACACGGTGCCATCCCGCAGGAAACGGTCGATTCCATCGTGATCGGATCACAGATCGTGATGAATTTGCAAACTATTGCCAGCCGCAACGTGAGCCCATTGGATAATGTTGTGGTTACGATCGGAACGTTCCACGCAGGCGATAACTTCAACGTCATTGCCGATTCGTGCAAAATGACGGGTACGGTACGCTCGTTTTTACCGGAAGTGCGTGATTTGGCGGAGAAACGGCTTCATGAAATCGTTCAGGGAACGGCTGCCATGATGGGCGGAAGTGCTACTGTGGAATATGACAGAGGCTACCCGGCCGTGATCAACTATGAGCAAGAAGCGGAAATGGTGCGGCAAGCAGCCGTATCAACAGTAGGCGAAGCTCATGTCGATCGGATGGTACCGACCATGGGTGGCGAAGACTTCTCCTACTACCTGCAAAAGGTTCCTGGTGCATTTGTGTTCATCGGAGCAGGCAACCCGGAGAAGGGAGCCGAATATCCACATCATCATCCCCGTTTTGATATTGATGAGAAGTCCATGTTGAACAGCGCAGAGGTTCTCGGCAGAAGTGCACTTCAATATTTGGGATCGTAGGAGGCAGGAGAGCATGCAGCAATCCTTTACACTCAAACTGGATGACCACTTAACGCTACGTGGCAATGTCCATGTTCAGGATGATACCGATGGCAAACAACCCGTCCTGATCTTTTGCCACGGGTTCAAAGGCTTCAAGGACTGGGGAAGCTTCCCGTACGCTTGTGAAGAACTGTCCAAACAGGGAATTACCGTAGTTCGTTTCAACTTTTCCTGCAATGGGGTTGGTGAGAGCGAGACGGAGTTTGATGAGCTTGAGAAGTTCGGGGTCAATACATATGCAAGAGAAGTCCTTGACCTTCAAGCTCTCGTCGAAGCACTGACAAGCAACCAGCTACCTTTTCATGAAAGAATGAATCTGGATCAGGTATTTATTGTGGGTCACAGCAAGGGCGGCGGAGATGCCATCCTGTTCGGGGCAGAACATCCAGTGATCAAAGGAATCATTAGCTGGAACGGGATCGCCCATGTAGATTTATTCGACCAGTCCTTGCGAGAAGAGGTGGCCAAAAACGGCGTCGGCTATATTTTCAACGCACGAACCAAACAGCAAATGCCGATACGCCAGGCCGTGATTGACGATGTAGATCGCAACAAAGACCGCTACGATCTAATTGCCAAAGTAAGCAACATGAAAAAACCGCTGCTCATCATCCAGGGGGATCAGGATTTTGCCCGCTTGGTAAAAGGGGCAGGCACCTTGCATGAATCGGCAGCGAACAGCAGATTGCATTGGATTCAAGGGGGAGACCATACCTTCAATACGAAACATCCTTTTGCAGGAAGTTCACCAGCATTGGAAGAGGCAATCCGAGAGACGAGTAGCTTTGTCTTGAACGCAGTTCCAGAGAATTGATTTTTATCATCAAGTCACCTTTATCGGGTGACTTTTTTTTACAACTGAAGCCATCTGTTTTTATTTTTTTTACTACAAGCCTGTGGTATACTAGGTGGCAAATTATTTAGATAGAGACTAAAAATTCAAAAAATTACAAAACAAGTGGAGATGGACAAAATGGGAGAAACAGGAGAGGAAAAGGTATTTCTGTACGACACCACACTGCGAGATGGAACACAAGGAGAAGGCATCAGTTTATCCGTGGAAGATAAGTGTAAAATCGCACTCCGTCTGGATCAATTCGGCGTAGATTTCATTGAAGGCGGCTGGCCGGGTAGTAACCCCAAAGACATGGCATTCTTTGAACGAGTAAAGAGCATGTCTTTTTCTCATGCCCAAATTACTGCTTTTGGATCGACCTGTCGTCCGGGTGTAGCAGCCGATCAGGACGAGAATTTGCAGGCGATACTCTCCAGTGGCGTGGAGGCGGCAGCGATTTTTGGCAAGTCGTGGGACCTGCATGTGACAGAGGCATTGAAAACCACGTTGGATGAGAATCTTCGCATGATTCGAGACTCCGTTGCTTACCTCAAGAGCAAAGGGCTGACAGTACTATTTGATGCGGAACACTTTTTTGATGGATATAAACGAAATCCGGTCTATGCACTTCGGGTGCTGGAGGCTGCGGAAGAAGCGGGAGCCGATTGGCTGGTCTTGTGTGACACCAATGGAGGAAGCTTGCCTCACGAGGTACTAGAAATTGTCACGGACGTGAGAGCTTGTACCCACATTCCACTTGGCATTCACAGTCACAATGACGGAGAGCTTGCCGTAGCAAATGCACTGATGGCCGTCCGAGCCGGTGCTACCCAGGTGCAGGGGACGATGAATGGAATTGGCGAACGTTGCGGAAATGCCAATCTGGTCTCGGTCATTCCTAACTTGCAGCTCAAGTTGGGGTATTCCTGTGTCGAGCCAGAAAAATTGACTCAATTGACCAAGCTATCCCGCTATGTAAGTGAAATTGCCAACATGGTGACTCCCAATAATCAGCCTTTTGTGGGGAACAGTGCCTTTGCCCATAAGGGGGGTATTCATGTCAGCGCCGTCCTCAAAAATCCGGAGACGTACGAGCACATGCAACCCGAAGAGATCGGCAATCGCAGACGAGTATTGGTTTCTGAACTTTCTGGACAAAGCAATTTGCTGGCAAAAGCCGAAGAACTTCAGTTAACCTTTGATAAAGAAAATCCGAAAGCAAGACAAATGATCAAAAAAATTAAAGAACGGGAGCATCAAGGCTATCAATATGAAGGCGCAGAAGCATCCCTTTCACTTATGCTGCTGGAAGCGTCAGGTGAATTGAAGGAACTGTTTTCACTGGAAACATTCAAGATCCTCATGGAAAAAACAGCCGACAATTCCATTCTTTCCGAAGCGGTTGTGAAACTGCGGGTTAACAACCAGACGGTACATACGGCAGCAGACGGAAATGGTCCAGTCAATGCGTTGGACAATGCGCTGCGAAAGGCACTAGGTGAGTACTTCCCAGCCCTTGCTGATATGCATTTGACGGATTATAAAGTACGTGTCCTTGACGAAAGTGAAGCAACGGCTGCGAAAGTACGTGTATTGATTGAATCAGCTAGTGAAGGAGAGCGTTGGAGCACGGTAGGTGTGTCTACGAATGTGATCGAGGCGAGCTGGGAGGCATTGGTTGACAGTATCCGTTACCTTTTATGGAAAAACGGCTATCAACGAGAAGAGCCTAGCCAAGAAGCAGAGTCTAGAGTAGGAATCAGTAATCATTGATAAAAAATAAGAAAAAGTGAGAATTTTTGGTAGAGAGAAGGTTTTGCCAACTGAATCGCAGGGTATGTAAAATAGGAGTATCGTGCATATTCGAAATCCAGGAGGCACACCACTTGAATACGAAACGATCATCCTTTCCAAAATGGCTGCTTCTCACTATTGCTACCCTTTCCTATACTGTACTTTCTTTAATAACTGCAGATATCTTGATCGCACAAAACAGTTTTCGGCCAGCAATCGCACTGCTTGCGGTTTTTGCAGCAATTGAGGGTCCGCTCTTTGGATTTATCGTCGGCTTTATTGGTAATGTAGGCGTCGATTGGTTTGAGGGTTCCTTCTGGTGGCACTGGAGTGTAGGCAATGGCATCATCGGTCTGATTATCGGGCTGCTTTACCTCGTACCAGGATATCATCCTCGCAAGGGTGAGATTACCTTCGCTCATTACGTGATGTTTATGATTCTCTCAGCGGTCGGCAATTACGTTGGTCTTATCCTAGCTTCACTGGTCGATGTGTGGCTGAACCAGGTTGATTTTATCTCAGCAGTTTTTCAATGGGCATTTACTCCGGCAACCGTCAATGTGCTGATGATTGGCACCCTTGGGGTTGGAGGTTTGTATCTGTATGCGAGGATGAAAAAACACAAATGATCATAATGTAGCCCCCACTTTTTTCGCAGCTTGCGGAAGAAGCGGGGCTTTTTCGTTTTTTCACTTAATGAAGATGAAAGTATATTTCAAAAAAATAGATGGAACAATACAGGGGTGAATTACGTCTCGTGAGTAAATAAGAAATGTTAGGGGTGGCATCATGAAAAAAACATGTGGTTTTGTCATGATATTGGCTTTGTTAACCAGTATCGTTTTAGCGGGGTGTGTCAATGAAGTAAACACTTTACCCAAAAACGAAAATGTACAGCAAATAGAGAAAACACAGCCTGAAAAGGTGAAGGTGGATGTTACGGCAGAAAAAGGCATTACCTACACAAATAATGAGTATGGATTTACGTTCTCCTTACCAGCAAGCTGGACAGGGTATCAGATAGTTATGGAGAAATGGGAAGGGAATTCGCTAAAAAATCAAAACCAAGGAGGGGCTGTTGTGACGGGTCCGATGATTCTGATCCGGCATCCTGAATGGAAATTGGAAAATCCGCGACAAGATATTCCAATCATGGTTTTTACACATCAACAGTGGAGCTCTCTTCAACAGGGGGAGTTTCATATTGGAGCAGCTCCTATAGGCCCAAAGGAGCTTGGTCGAAATCGCAAGTATGTATTTGCTCTTCCGGCAAGATATAATTTCGCATTTCTCCCCGGTTATGAAGAAGTAGAGAAAATAATAGCAAGCGGTGCACTTCAGCCAGTCTAACACTTTCATTACTGCGAACATGCAAGCGTATATTATTGATGTCAGGAGGATGAATCGTGCGCAATATGGATGCCAAGCAAAACCCCCAACCATATCCGTATGAAATAGACATTCGACTAGCTTTTGATCAACGAATTCAGGAAGAAGTGCTTTGCTCGTTATTGGAAGACATGCGGCTGGCCATACAGACGAATTATCCGATCATGCAAATCAGCATCATAGGTGATGACAATGTATGTCCAACCAAAATAGCTTCGCAAGGGCAGGAGCATCGTGAAGATGTTGTGCCAACGTAAAGTAGTAGGCAAAAAAGAGGTCAACCAGATGAATGAACTGGTTGGCCTTTTGGTTAATCGACGGATTTTCTAAAATTCAAGGAAGACGCCTTTCTTCTCGATGAGCCACTGCTGGAATTCAGCTACCGTCGTCACACCATAAGACAGCACTGCATCATAAATATCCATGCTTTTAAAGTCCTGGAAGTAGCGGGGATGACTGCATACGACTTGCTTGATCAAAAGCAGCTTTTCACGATGTTCTTCGGAAATGGAGTGCTTGAGCTCTGTGGCTGCATGGGTGAAGCCGTTCACCTGCTCGGGATCAAAAATCCATAAATCGATCTTCCACATGTCCGTAAAGTCGAGGTACGTATAGATTCCCCAGTATACTCCATCCGGAAAGCCAGGGCGTTTATGAATTAGCTCGTTGCGGTAGTTCATTGCATGAGGACGGATGGCGAGTCCGATCTCTTTTCCCAGGTTCAAGTTCTGCTCCAGGTCGAAATCATTTACTTCCAGATAAATATCCAAGTCTCTCCACGTCATCGTATCGAGGTAGTAGCTCCCAATGACATGTGGCTTGCCGTACTTTTCAAGAATCGCAAGCAGTCCGTAATCGTAGAGCAGAGCGTCTGCTTCCGTCTTTAGTTGATTATTTAATTGATAAACCTCTCCGTGAATCGTACTCATTTCCTGTTTCTCCTCCAAAAAAGTATATCGGGACATAATACTAAATAACCCTTTTTTTGTAAATGTCGAAACTCACAAAAAAGCCTTTGTGAATGACTCACAAAGGCATCTTGTTTTTTGATTAACACAACGTATTTATTTTTGCTTGCGGAAGTTCCCCAGTTCCTCAACGATTGCCGTCATCTCATTAATGCTGAAGGAAGGCTTTTTTTGCACCATGTTGTAGAGGTAAAGCAAATCTTCATAGTTAGCAAGATCAAAGTCTTCGGGACGCATCACAGCCGTGTTGGCCATGTTCAACTTTTGTTTGATCCCCTCAATAATAACGGCGAGATTCTCTTCTGTAGGTGTTTCCAAATTAGGCATATTTTTTACCCCTCTCCTTATAGGAAGTTCAAAAAGCCTGGTCCTCCTTTTTGAACTGTATCCTTTAGTAAAAAACGTAGGTTATTTCGTCAACTGGCCACGGGTAACTCCCAACTGATTTGTTGCTTTGAGCGCTTTCCAGACGTGAGTACCACTAACTTCTCCCCGCATCGCTTTTTGATACAAGGCAATCACTTCTTTTACCCGATCCGGTTCTTCTTCGAGGAACTCTACACGGTAGCTGCCGACGCCAAGCTTTTTGAACTCCGGCAAATACTCTGCCCCTGACTGATCGATGGCGTTGTAGACGGTATTGCGGCATCCAGTATCGACACGAACAGGGTGGGAGAATCCAACCCGATCCTTGAGCGAGATGCGTGAGCTTTCACACGGTGTACCACAGTTCGTATGATCCGTGCCTTCGCTCAGGAAGGTACAGTAGACACAGTGCTCGGTGTGGAACATCGGCAAATGCTGATGAATGACCATCTCGATTTTCGAAGCGTCGCTATGTTCCAACAGATCGATCATTTGCTGGATATTTAAATCATAAGACGGTGTCACTTGCTGTAGACCTGTTTCCAAGAAAAGCTCGACAGCTTTATGATTGGCAATATTTAAAGAAAAGTCTCCGATTAGCGGGATGTGGAGTTCATGTTGACGAGACAAGTAATAGTACAAGGCACCCGTGTTGCGGATGAGGATCGCATCTGGCTTGCTGCGAGCAATCAGTTCCAACACACCATTTTCATCAGGCATGTGAATCCGCATAGAGGCGAGAGCAATCTGTTTGCCATAGCTGTGTGCCAGCTCAACTGCCTTCGGATAATCTTTGACAAATTCAAAATCGGCGTAAATGAAGTCAACACCGGTTTGCGCTGCTGCTTCCACCTGATCGAGTGAACGGCAAAGAGCAGTAAGCTTCGGCGAAACATCAGCAGGATCTACCTTCGGGACATCAGCATAGACGTTGATGTTACGCTTTTGATAAGGACGTGGCTTGATCCGAAGCTCCAAAAGGGCGTCAACAGCTTCCCGACGCATCCGGTTCAGTTCACTCATGGGAACAATTACGTTTCCTTCGATTTGTACCGTTAATCCGTCTGCCTCTAGATGATACACGGTTCCACCGAGACGACTGAACTGGTCGAACAGAGTCTCGTGTGTTAGAGGGCGTTTGATCGCTTCCTCCAGTGGCTTTTCGGATTGGATCGTTACGGCATTGTTCGTCTTTGGATCAACCCATGTCGTCTGGAGCATTTCACCGACTCGACCAACCACATGAACAAGCAGAGGATGCGTAAAATACGGCTTGTCTGTCTCAAACGATTTGCGCAGGCGCTTGTTGAGTTCCATATCGTTGGTTTTCCAGACACGATCACCCACATGGATCCGGTTCAACTTCACGTCATTTCGTCCCATGACGATTTCGTACAGACCTTTTTCCACTTTGCCTTCGATCTTTTCCCCACGTTGCAGGATATCGTAAACACGGCCGCCCTCTTCTTTTTGCGTAGGATCACCTGCGTCAAATACGATACCGTCACCACGTTTTAATGGAGATTCAAGCTCTACCAGAATGCCATGCTTCAGGATTTTCTTCACGTTACCCAAGAACACGCCACGGCTTTTCGGGAAAGAACCATCCAGCAATGTCCGGTTGTTGGTTCCTAACAAGAAGCCAGGTGTGAAGCCACGAGAGAAGCTCTGTTGGAGTTCGCGCATCTCTTCTTTCGATGGGGTGACGCTTTTCCCGGCGAAGTAGCGGTCAATGGCTGCTCGGTATTTGCTGACTACATTGGCAACGTACTCAGGGGATTTCAAGCGCCCTTCAATTTTAAAGGAAGTCACTCCTGCTTCAATCAATTCAGGCACCAGCTCGAGTGCTGCCAAATCTTTAGGAGACAGGAGGTAGGCGATGTTGCCCATTTCTTTTTGTTCCCCGTCGACAATCAGATCGTAGGGCAGACGACAGGCTTGTGCACACTCCCCACGGTTGGCAGAGCGGCCTCCCCACATCTCGGAAGTGAGGCATTGACCGGAATAAGAAACACACAAGGCTCCATGCACAAAAACTTCCATCGGCAGCTTCGCTTGATCGCCGATTTTTTTAATCTCTTTCAACGAGTTTTCTCGACCAAGCACGACCCGTTCGATATCAAAAGGCTTGGTAAATTCAACAGCTTCCGGGGAAGTAATCGTCATCTGGGTAGAACCGTGGATCGGGAAGTCAGGGGAGATCTCACGAATCAATTTGACGAGCCCTAAATCCTGCACGATGACCGCATCAACCCCGGCGTCAATACAGGCGTCGATGAGTTGGCGAGCTTCCTCCAGCTCATTTTCAAAGACAAGAATGTTAAACGTAAGAAACCCTTTTACACCATACAAGTGAAGGTATGACATAATTTCAGGAAGCTCGTCCATCGTGAAGTTTTCCGCACGTGCCCGAGCGTTGAATTTTTCTACACCAAAAAAGACAGCATCGGCGCCATTGGCAACTGCTGCTTTGAGACTTTCCCAATGACCGGCCGGAGCGAGTAACTCGATATCTTCTCTACGAATTGTGTTTTGCACTAGGTTGGTACCTCCAGAGTGATCTTTACATTCTCCATCATAGGAGAAGTAGCAGCCATTCGCAAGCAATCTGACCCTGGCAATATGTGATTGAAAGAAAAAGAGCCGGATGCGCTATGCGTCCAGCCCTTCAAAGACGATTGAGACCTTTTCTTCCATAATTTCTTCCAATGGCCAAGCACCATCTGAACGTACCCAGTCATACAGCGCATTATAATAGATATTCTCCAGCATGTTGGCTGCGACGAGCGGGTTGAATTTGTTCTTGAGATGTCCTTTTTCTTGGGCTTCCTCGATGAGATCAGAGAATAATTCTCGCAGTTCAAGATAGACGCTTTTATCAGATTCCAAAACCTTGCGATGCTTCATGGACGATTCAATCAACACCTTGATAAAATCGTAGTTTTGGATGTTTACTTCATTCATGATCTTGTATATGCGCAACACCTTTTGCTTGCAACTGTCATCGATGTCCCATTCTTCTCTTCGTTCTTCTATTTCCTGAAGGCGCTCGTACCCCCAATGTGCGAGGATTGCTTCTTTTGATGTGAAATGAAGAAAGATCGTTCCACGAGCCACATCAGCCTCATCAGAAATCATATCGATCGTAGTCGCTTCAAACCCGTGCTCTTTAAATAGCTTAATAGAAGCGTTAAATATTTTTTGTCGTGTTTCACGTTTCTTGCGTTCCCGTCGTGTCGTCATCACGAACACCCCCATGAGGGATATTATACCATATCAGTACAAAACTCTGACAAGTGATCAAAGGACAAGCGTCTGAGATGAAAAAAAATGTCTGAGAAGGGAAAAAGGGCTAGACGAATCAGAAACACGAATGTATATTTATATATTATTACGAATAATTATTCGTATCGGTACATTGCGAGCAGGAAAGTGGGGAGTACAAAAATGGGAATGACAAAAGCGCTCACAATTCGCCATGCAACGATGCATGATGTGGATCAGATGCTTACGATTATCAATCAATATGCACAACAAGGGCTGATGCTGCCGAGAACCAAACTGTCTGTCTGTGAGAACTTGCAGTCATTTATTGTTGCCTTTGATGGAAACCAGGTTGTTGGGGTAGCTGGCTTGCATATATTGTGGGAAGACCTCGCAGAGATACGTTCGCTAGCGATTGATGAGAATGCTAAAGGGATGGGGATCGGCAAACAGTTGGTGCTCTCCTTGATCGAAAGAAGTGGGCAGCTCGGGATTAACCGGATTCTTTCATTGACGTATCAGAAGGAGTTTTTCGAGAAGTGTGGTTTTCAGCTTGTTGCCAAAGAATCATTACCGCAAAAAGTATGGAAAGATTGCATTAACTGCTCGAAGCTTCCTGTATGCGATGAAATTGCCATGATCTATGAAGTAGCTTAAGAGGATTTTCAAAAAGTGGGAAATATCGCTTTGCAAGAAAATATTTTACAGATAAAGCATAGTCTAAAAGATTGGAGTTTCCAAATTCTTGTGATAAGCTAGAATATACAAAAATAGACAAGAATTTCGAATTTTCTTTTCTTTTTCAAGGGGGCTATGCTTATGAAAATCGGAACACGACTGCTTCTAATCCTCCTGCTTGTAGGAACATTGCCTCTGACAGCAGCGGGGTTTTTTGCATACACCCAAAGTAAGCAAGAACTATTAAAAAGTAGCGAACAAACGCTGGAGGCTTTACGGAATAGCCGCAAGGAGCAAGTAGAGAATTACTTCAGCGAACGCTCCAAAAATCTTGATTCGATTGCGGGTTCTTCCTCTGTCATTCAACTGTTCTTTGCATTTGAGCAGGTTTGGCGCAAAGGGAAAAACGACCCTGCGTATCAGGAGCTGGAAGTAAAAGCCGGCAAAGAGATCAAAATGATGCAAACTCGCTACGGGTTTTCCAATTTCTACGTGGTCAATGAATTTGGCGACATCATTTTTCAGGCCAAGCCACAAAATGACTTCGGTACGAACCTGTTAACTGGCAAATATAAAGACACGCCATTCGGTCAAATTGTTGCCAAGGTATCCAAGTCACAAAGTACGGAAATAACGGATGTTGCCCGCTATGAACCGTCTGGCAATAATCCGGTGATCTTTATGTCCTCGCCGATTTTTGAGCAAGGGCGAATTATCGGTCAGCTTGTAGCGGAGGTTTCCCTTGATTACGTATCACGCTTACTTGATCGACGGGAAGGTTTAGGGCAGACAGGGAAGGTCTATCTCATCGGGCAGGACAAGTTGCTCCGCAGTGAGTTGTATGTAAACGACGGGACGACATCCCTGCTTACACAAAAAATTGACACACCACTTGCAGACCAGGCATTGCAACCAAGTGAAGAAGGTGCAACTTTGCAATCCCAGGACTTCCGTGGAGTCGATACGTTGGTCTCCTATAGCCCGATTAAAGTAGGAAATTTGAAATGGGCAATTTTCGCTGAAATGGACATCGCTGAAATTATGGCAGCGCCAAACAAGATTCGCAATACGGCCCTTCTGTTTAATGCCATCGTATTTGTCATTGTTGCCATTGTCGCTTCCATGACAGCAAGAGGACTGCGCAAGCCGATGCAGCGAATGGTTCAAGTTACCGAACAGATTGGTGCTGGCGACCTTACCGTTCAATTGGAACAGAACTATCTGACACGAAAAGATGAAATAGGCGACATGGCACGTGCATTTGGACAGATGCAAGGCAGTTTGACAGAGATTCTTGGACAAGTAAAAGAGGCAGCCGTATCTCTGAACAAATCGACTCAGGAGATCAATGGAAATGCAACCGATGTATCTGCTTCCACAGAGCACATTGCCCACATTGTTGTTGAGGTAGTAGGGGCAGCGGATCACCAAGTGAACCGAATGGAACATACCCTGACACTGGCCGAGCGCTTGTCCAATGGCATACAGGTAGTGGCGAGCAATGCCGAACAGGTTGCTCATTCAGCAACCGAAATGCAAAAGAATGCCCTACAGGGTCGAAAAGCGATGGAAGGAATTATCATGCAGATGCAAGAGATTCACGGTTCCGTTAAGGATTCTGCGGATGTCATCAGCAAACTGGATGGTTTATCCCATCAAATCTCCCATATGATTCAGGCTATTACTCAGATTGCCAACCAGACCAACCTGCTAGCCCTGAATGCTGCTATCGAAGCAGCAAGAGCGGGTGAGCATGGCAAAGGCTTTGCTGTCGTTGCTGGTGAGGTAAGAAAGCTGTCTGAAGGAACAAATGAAGCGGCGCAAAACATCATCCAGATCGTCAGTGAAATCCAGAAGGGTACAGAACAAGCGGTACAACAGATGCAAACAGGCAGTCAACAGGTAGAGTACGGATTGCAGACAGCCCGTCAGTCAGGAGATATGTTCCATCAGATTGAACGTACCATCGATCAGGTAACACGTGATATTGAAGGTGTGAGTTCTGAGGTTGGCAAGATGAACCCAAGTGCATTGGAAGTGGTTCGCTTCGCCGAAGAAGTATCCGCTTCATCCGCACAGGCGTCATCCGGTATGCAGAGCATATCGGCAGCCATTGAGGAACAAAGTGCTTCGATGAACATGATTGCGACCTCGACTGATCAGTTGGCAGAACTTGCCCATGATCTGGAGGAATCACTGCAGCGATTCAGCATTGCCCAACCTGCGACAAAAGAAGAAACACCAGAAGATTTGCCAGAAGAAATGTCAGCAGAAGCGGAAGTGTAGTTATACAAAAAAGAGACCGGAGCTCCCGGTCTCATTGTTTTTTCTTTTGCATAAACAGGCTGAAGACAAAGCTCGCAAATGACAGACCAGCCATCACCTGATAAAGTGTGGAGACTTGATAGTACTCCAGGACCCAGCCACCGATGAGTGAGCCAATAATCCCTGACAGACCGAAAAACAAAATGGCCAATATGGTTTGTCCCGTTGCTTTCCATTCTTCGGGTATCATGCTATACAAGTATTGAATCGACGCTGTGTAAAAAATAACAAACGTGATTCCTTGCATAATCTGTAAGTACACGATCCACTCAGGTGAAACGGCTATGGAGCACAAGAAATAACGGATCGAGTACAATAGAGCGGCAATCGAGATTAACTGAATTTCTTTGAATCTCTGTAAAAACCAGAAGCTTACGGCAAACAGAAAAACTTCACTGACGGATGAGATAAACCACGACTGCCCGATCAGGCTGGTTGTACCCCCGAGGCTCTGAATGGTAATGCCGAGAAAACTGTCATTCATCCGATGAGGCAGGGCAGTAAGGAAGACCAAAATGAAAAACCAGCGTGTCTTTGGATAAGTAAAGAATTGACGTAAGCTGCTGAAAGAGATAGGCTTGCTTACGGAGGGGACATCTGGCAAAAGATAGCAGACAAAACAGGTGATGATGCCATATGCTGCAAATAAAAAACCAAGACTGGAAATTCCCCAATACTCCGCTAAATAGCCGACGAACAGTGAAGTCGTTGCATAACCAATTGCCCCAAACATGCGGATCGAGCCGAAACTGACTTGCATCTCTTGTGACAACTGATAATTAAGGCTTTCGGTCAATGGATCAGTTGGCAAAAAGATGAAGTACATGAGTCCGGTGAGAAGCATGAGAATCAGGAAGGTGCTTGCCTGAAACATCGCAAAGCCGATGATCACGGAAAGGAACAGGGTAAGCAGAATGATCTTCCTGACCGTTTTGTACTTGTCACTGATGACTCCCCAAAAAGGCTGTGACAATACACCGATGAATGCACCTGCGCTGATGATGATGCCGATTTGAGAAGCAGGCAGGTTTTGCGCAAAGAGATAGACGGGTAAAAAGGAAATAAAAATAGCCAATAGAGAAAAATAAAAATAGTTGTAAACCCTTACAATGAGGGAAGAAATCATTGGATGACCCTTTCTGGATTGATCTAATTAGAGGATATTATCACAAATTTGTTGAATTGTAACCACGATGGAGTGTAGGCCGGAGGGAATGAACGTGCAGAAAGTTGACTGGGAATTGTACCTGCTGCCATATGAACAGGCGGTAGAGGAACTGAAAGTAAAGCTGAAAAATCTTCGCAACGAATTGAAAAAACGGAAAGAACACGCACCAATCGAGTTTGTGATGGGTCGTGTTAAAACCATTAATAGTATTTATACCAAGGCCAATCGCCTGCAGTTTCCGATTAACGAAAACATCGGATGGGAGCTTAGGGATATTGCCGGAATCCGTATCATGTGCCAGTTTATCGATGATATTCGAGCAGTTGTCGAGCTATTGAAGCAGCGGAAGGATATGCAGGTTTTCCTGGAAAAAGATTATGTCACCAAGCCAAAAGAAAGCGGGTATCGCGGGTACCATTTGGCGATCAAATACCCTGTCCAGACGGCAAGAGGCGAGGTAATTATTCCAGTAGAGATTCAAATCCGCACGCTCGGCATGAATTTCTGGGCCACAACAGAACATTCGCTGCATTATAAGTATGAAGGCATTATCCCAAGCAATATTCGTCAGCGCCTGATCGAGGCTGCCAAGGCTTCCTATACCCTGGATAACGAAATGAACAATATCCGGGAAGAAATCAAAGAAGCCCAGATTGCTTTCACTCGCAAAAGAGAGATGCCTGTCGACCATATGTTGGGTCTGGTGGAACTGGACCTCGATGTTGATGACGATATCGAATTGGGAGAGTACTCCAGCAAGTCTAGCCATGGAAATGAAGGGATGGAAGAGTAAATGTCGGTTCAATCAATTAATTGGATGGAAGAAGTGCTCAAGCGCAAAGAAGCGCTACTGGCAACCACGCAGGAGTTCCTGCGCATCAAGAGTGTACTGGATGAATCTACTGCTGGGCCGAACGCTCCGTTTGGCAAAGGGATTGCGGATGCTCTCGAATTTATCCTTGATCAGTGCAAGCAAGCAGGGATGACGACCAAAAACGTGGACGGCTATGCTGGTCATGGGGAGTTTGGTGAAGGAAAGGAACTGCTTGGCATTTTGAGCCATGTGGACGTAGTGCCAGAAGGGGATGGCTGGACTTCACCACCTTACGCAGCCGAAATCGTCGATGACAAGATCATTGCCCGTGGTGCGCTGGATGACAAAGGGCCGACCGTTGCTGCCTTATTTGCTGCACGTATCGTCAAAGAACTCGGTTTGCCTTTAGGAAAACGTGTCCGTCTGATCTTTGGTACAGACGAAGAAACATCCTGGCGTTGTGTCTCGCATTATTTCGAAAAGGAAGAGATGCCGACGTATGGCTTCACACCAGATGCCGATTTTCCTTTGATCTATGCGGAGAAAGGATTGACACATCTTGTTTTCTGTCAGACGAAGGAGGCATGGCAAGGTCTGGCTGTGGAAAGCAAGAGCAGCATTGATGCAAAGCTTACGTCACTGTCTGCTGGTCTGCGGATGAACATGGTTCCTGACCGAGCGGAAGCAACACTGGTTTCCCAAGATCGATCAACGGCGGTATTGGTTGAGTTGTTCAAAGCTTATCTGGACAATAACGGCTTAACTGGAGATGTACGGGTGGACGGGGATCAGGTCGTTTTAGGCTGCAACGGGGTTTCTGTACACGGAATGGACCCGGAAAAAGGAATCAATGCTGGAACCGAATTGATCCACTTTTTACATACCCTTGCACTGGATGGACGTGCAGCGCAGTTCGTTCAGTTCGTCGAAAAATACTTGTATCGCCAGCACTATGGTCAAGCACTCAACATCGCTCATACCGATGAAGAGATGGGGCCACTGACGATGAACACAGGAATCATCCGCTATGAATCAGACGGAGCCGCTCAGTTTGACATCAATATCCGCTATCCGCATTCACAGCCGTATGAGAACTGGCAGCCAGCGGTGAAACAGGTGCTTGGTGAGTTCGGCTATACACTGGAAACACTGGATCATCTGAAACCGCATCGTGTGGCGCCAGACCATCCGCTAGTTACAACCTTGCAAAGAGTGTATACAGAGCAAACAGGACAGGAAGCTGATGCTATGGCAATCGGTGGTGCGACATATGGTCGTTCTCTCGATGTGGGAGTTGCATTTGGCATGCTGTTCCCTGGCCGCCCTGATTGTGCCCACCAGCGTGATGAACATGTCTTTATTGAAGATATGCTCAAGGCAACTGCACTGTACGCTCAAGCTATTTACGAGTTGGCGAAGGCGTAGCGAATTACGATATGAACCTTGTCTCTAGAGAGGCAAGGTTTTTTGTTCCTAAAAAAATTGGTTAAAAATTCTTCCACGTAATATCAATACTTAGCATCCCTACGTGTTTTTCCTTGATCGTTGCCTTATCTTTTGTAGCTAATTCCGGTTTGTGAAAACAAACGAGGTCCTGATGGTAACCAAACATGCGGCAAATGTCAGGACGAGCCGAATGTATCCCGCACTGATCTTTATGTAAGTCATAGAAAATACAAGTTCCGAAAAAACGTGGCTGATTCTCTAACTCATCCCGAATCTTTCGTGGCATGGTTCTGATTTTCTTTTGAATTTTTTTCATTTCGCTCACCGTTACGGGAACAGGACCACAACATAAACCCCTACAACCTTGGCAAGGTAATTCATTCATCTAACTACTTCCCCCTAAAATTTTCATTGAAAAATGGAATGAAAAAACAAAAAAAAGCTACCTTGGGCAGGCAGCTTCTGAAAACTCGATAATTTCATTAATTTACATGTGCGACAAAGTTAGAGTAACAACATGGCTGGATGAATTCCACGCATCCATTACAGTGTCTTAGTAATTATACCATATATGAACAACTATTTCAGTTTTGTAATCGGAACCTGAAAAATAATCAAAAAAATACTGGTTAAAATGAAACTAAGCACCCAGCCCCAAAGCGGACGTTTGTAATGCAGGTACAATATCGAAAAGGTACACAGGTTAAGTAAAATGGACCAGCCAAAGTGCCACCCGTTTTTGTAGCTGATCACTCCAGCTAGGATAGAAATAAACTCTAATATTCCAAATAGGCAAGTCCACAGCACGAAATACAGAGGAAGAAGAGGTTTGTTTGATGGAAGGTAAGTACAAAACAAAATCGTAAAACAGGGGTATTGAGTAAAAATCATGATCAGCGTTTTTATTGTGCCATTGGGAACAAAATAATCGTGAAAGACCCATTGAGGATGGTCGTAAGTAAGTACCAAATGTAATAAGTTGATCGTGATATAAAAAAGAATCGTGGGGTAGTATTCCTGCCAGTTCCTCCAGTTGCCCCATTTCCATGTTGAGAAAATTGCCAAAAGGGAGTATAGATAAACCATTTAAGGCCACCTTTTACAGTGAGAGTAGTATGCAGTTAACATTTTGCTCCACACAGAAGAATGTTATGCTTCCCTAAAAGTTTGACTCATACGGCACTACTCCAGTCTCGCCATGCCAAACGAAATGTCCTCAAAATCGTCTCTGCCATTTGCGTAAAAAACAGATACTCCTTCTTTGGCAACATGAGCAAACGCTACCCGATGATTGAGCCCATCCCAGTCGATTCTATTTTGGCTGTTTGCTTCATTGCTTGCGTATTGACGGGCAGACTCCTGATCATCCCAAATGGTTATGCTTTCTACATTCGTATGTTCACGAAAAACCTGGTTTACGGCACGTAAGCTTTTCAGTTTTCTCTCAAAACTGTTTTCGTACGAGGGAAGAGGTAGATACACCACAATTCCTTTTTTATCTTGGCTATTTGGATAGGTTTGAAGTGGCAAATCACGAATGGATAGAATTGCTTCTAATTCAGCGAAATTGTCTTGCGGTGGTTGAGCAGTCTGAGTTTCCGGTGGAACAATGCTGCTGGTGTCTGTCGGTGAGCTGCAACCACCCAATAGGAAAAGGGCGGATATAACTATACAGGTTGAACTTCTCTTCAACGAAACCGCCTCCAGAATTACACTTGTCATACAAAGGTACCCCCATTTCATAGTTGTTAAGGCGCGAAACAAGAAGAAAGATGTTCATGAACTATTTTAGAATAAGGGTGGTTTTCGATTCCCCTTTTCTTTCAACTCCATTGATTGTCTGCGTTACAGTAAATGTGACGAAGATATACTTTTGTTGTTCGGGTGCTAATTTAATCAATTTTGTATAGTATCCGGTCTTTTTATCATATTCTGTGAAGATTTCCTCATAATTGGTAAATAGCCCATCCGCCTTAAATCGATGTTCAAATTGTTGTCTGCTTGATACCGAACAGAAATATATACATCCTGATCATCATAAACAGTTGCTTCAATTGGGTTGGACATGACATCCAGGATTGCATAATCTAATATTTTTACACTGATACCGCCGACACTAATCCATTGCTTTCCTTTGGAATCTTTCATCGTCATAGTAAAGTGGATATAATACTCTCCTGACTCTTCCGGAATAAAGGAGCCGTATGTATAATATTTAGATCCAATTTGCATGGTTTTCGCATTTTCAATGTCCCAGTATTTTTGGGAATCTACAGTGTAACGAAAACTACTTTTAACAATTTCACCATCAATGGGTGTTACTGCCTTCACATTTACCTTCTTATTCAGCTCCAACTTATTTTTGTTTGTAATGGTTATAATCGTATCAGATGGAGCTGGTGCAGCAATCGAGCTGGGAAGTATAAATATTTGCAAGAAAATGAAGAGAAAACAACACTTCCAAAATTTCATAATGATCCCCCTTGTGAAAAATTGTATCTTTTAAGTTTATCACAATTGGAAAATGTTGGGGTTAATAAGGGATGGAACCAATTTTCTCGATTCTCAACATTTCTTTCCTTTTTGGTGATAATAACGTAGTATAGGTGAAGCGGTCTTTTTAGGGAAGGAAGTGGAACAATGGTGAAATCATTTGAAGAGTTTGGCTTGCGATCGGAAGTTATGCAGGGGATTAAAGACCTTTTTTATAAAGAACCAACCCAAATTCAAGCAGAAGCAATACCGTTAATTTTGGAAGGGAAGGATGTAATCGGTCAAGCGCAGACGGGCACGGGGAAAACCGCAGCATTTGTCTTGCCGATCTTGCAACACTTGCAAATCCAAAAACGGGATATTCAAGCACTCATCCTTACACCAACAAGGGAATTATCCATCCAGATTGCTCAGGAAATTGAAAAGTTGGGCAAGCATTTGGGGGTTAATGCTCTATCATTGCATGGTGGCACAGACATTGAGCGGCAGATGAACAAGCTGGAGAGAGCCGTACATATTGTAGTGGGAACTCCAGGACGAATCTTGGATCATCTTACCCGTGAAACCTTGCATTTTGGACGCATCACCACATTGGTTTTGGATGAGGCTGACAAAATGCTGGAGATGGGTTTCCTGGAAGATGTGGAGAAGATCCTGTCTACTACTTCGACCAACAAACAAGTGCTGATGTTCTCAGCGACCATGCCAGATCAGGTGAAACGGTTGGCTCAGGTGTTTATGAAGCAACCACCTCACTTGAAAATCGAGACAAAACAGAAAACGGTAGAGCGAATCGAACAAATCTACTACCAGATCAACCAAACGGACAAGATGGATGCCCTTCTGGATATTATTGAAGTGGCGAAGCCGTATCTGGCCATCGTCTTTGCCAATACGCAAGACCGGGTGAAGCATCTGACACAGCGTTTGCAGACGGAAGGCTATGATGCCAAGGCGCTCTATGGAGATTTGTCCCAGAAAAAACGCGAGCAACTGATGAAAGAATTCCGCAACATCAAGTTTCAGATTCTTGTAGCTACAGATATTGCTGCTCGTGGTCTGGATGTGGAAGGCGTAACACATGTCATCAACTATGACCTGCCTTCTGATACGGAAAGCTATATCCATCGTGTCGGCCGTACAGGTCGAGCAGGTCAAACAGGGATGGCGATTTCATTCGTTTCGCCTCGTCAAAAGGCAATCCTAACCCGAATTGAGAAAGCAATCAAGACTACGATTGAGCAAAAATTGCTGACACCTGGACGTCATCTAGATGCTGGCCGCAGAGAGCGTTCCAAGGAACGAGAAGAGCATTTTTCTGAGCTTCGCAAGCAAAAAGTAGTCGAAAAAGAAGCGGAGAAGAAGAAAAAAGAGACTCCGTTAAAAGAAGCGCTCAAGAAAAAATCAAAAGTAAAACCGGGCTATAAGAAAAAACTCGCTCGTGAAGCTGAAGATCTGCAAAAGACATACGACCAAAGCATCAAACGCCAAGAGGCGATCAAAGCAAGAAAAGAAGCCCGTGCAAAAGCAGCACAAGAAAAGGCAAACAAAGCTAAAGTTGGACAGCAGACGAGAACGGGACAGACCCGATCAGGGCAATCGAGATCAAGCCAGTCTCGATCAGGTGCGCCTACTGCAGGAAGAAGAAAGTAAAAAACAAAAAATCGTAAGCGATGCAAAACCCTTTGCCGATGTGGCGAAGGGTTTTCTTTGTTTAAAAAATAAATGTTTTATCACATTAACTTAAAAAATTATCGAATCAAGCTCTAAGTATATAAAATATTTATACAAACCATTATAATGGCAAAAAAACGCAGGAGAGGGATGACTGCAAATGGAGGGAATCATCAGTTTCGGTGAAGGGCTTTTATTTGGGATGTCTCTGCAATTATCCATCGGCCCCGTATGCTTGACTGTTTTACAGCTTGCCATGACGGAAGGCTATAAAAAAGCGTTGCAGATGGTGCTTGGTGTAACGATCGTTGATGCTCTTTACATCGTAGCGGCCAGTCTTGGAATGGATCGTCTATTGGAGATAGAACAACTGCGGAATTTACTCGTTTTGTTGGGTGGGGGACTTCTCATTTATTTTGGAATCAGTTATCTTCGCTCGGCAGGAAAAGCTTCCCATCATCGTTTGGTTAAGGGTAATCCGTTCTGGTATGGAGTTGTGCTGACCCTCACCAACCCGTTGACGATTCTGTTTTGGGCGGGCATCTTTGGAGCATTGCTGGCATCTTCCCACATGAACAATGTGCAGATTTTCTCTCTTCCCTTATTTTCTCTAGGCTGCGTTTTTTCCACACTTCTGTTCTTGTCTCTCATTGTCTATATTGGGAAGACGCTCTCATTTTTGTTTCGACCTGCCGTTCAAAAGATATTTCATCTTCTGCTAGGTCTAGTCTTTCTCTTCTTTGGCTTACGCATGTTGCTGCTAACATTCGACAAATAATTAGAATCCCTTGTGGCGTTTTTCCCATAATAGAAGTAAAATTACTTTTAGTAGTTTGGGAGAATTGGGAAACGGGAACTAGAAAAAATAGAGAGTACAACAGGACCGTTATTACAAGGGGAGAGATTGTCGATGAGCGAAGAAGTTTGTTCGGTCTGCGGATGCCCGAAACCATCTAACCTTGATTATTGTACGTTTTGCAATGACAAGGAAAAGAGTGAATATAAACTAGTAAAGGACTTTCTCAGATCCAATCCGAATTCAAATGCCATGCAGGTGGCGAATGCGACAGGAATCTCCGTTTCGAAAATAACCAAGTATTTGCGAGATGGATTACTCTATCGAAGTGATGATAGAAGAACCAGATAAGCGTAAAAAGACCTACGATCCAATCAGAATCGTAGGCCTTTTTTTTTTCAAAGCTGTCAGGTAGAGTACTCTACAGCCAGCGAAGCCCCTTGGGGTAATGATTTTTCAATTGTCCATCCACCATTTTTCCCCATCCGAGTGAAAATCCGTCGACTGTAACCAACGTCCAGCCATTTTTCCCGGAAACGGTAACACTTTCTCCTTTCAGATAGCGCAGTAGCATGGGATCATCGGCACTAAAGTTAATCGAGCGGGAAACATCCTCTTTTCGTAGCGCTAACGCAAGTGCATGAGAGGGTTCCATCCGGTTTTTTTTCACTGTGCCCAGATGCCAGCCCGCGCGGACAATTTTCAACCCTTCCAGAGGCAACTGTGCTTGAGGAAGGTGGTACAACTGTTCACCGAATAAGATTAGAGAATCAGGGGAGACACGGCCTTCCAGACTAGCAGCAGCATCCTTGGCGAAAGTAGCCCAAGCAGCAAGTGCTTCTTTGGAAATTGCAGCCGCTTGCTTTCCTTGCTTTTTGCCTTTCTGTCGTTTCGAGCCTGCCAGTCTTTCAGCAGATTCCGTCTCTTCCAGTGATTTGGTCAGTTTGGCTACGAAGTGACCTTCGCCTTCTAATAAATGCGGCCAGAGACGTGCCGACTTTGCCAGACTGGGGTCCGCACCAGGTGCCCAATCAGGATGTCCTGGTGAGAAACAGGAGGCATGTGGCACGGTCTCGATGACGTATTCGGGGTGAGCATCAAGGAACTTCGCAAGGGTGATCTCATTCTCCAACGGTGCAAAGGTACAGGTAGAATAGACCATAGCTCCACCAGGCTTCAGCATGGCATGTGCTGCCTCAAGAATATCCACTTGCATCAGATGACATTTAAGCACTTTGGCTTCTGACCAGTCATCGATGGCTTCTGGCAGCTTCCGAAACATTCCCTCTCCCGAACAAGGAGCATCGACCAGGATTCGATCAAAAAAGTGCGGGAAAAACATCGCCAATCGCTCCGGTGTTTCATTGGTGACAAGCGCATTGGTTATGCCCAGACGTTCGATGTTTTCAGAGAGAGCCTTTGCCCTGATGGGATGGATTTCGTTAGAGATGAGAAGTCCCTCACCTTGCAGTGCTGCTGTCAGTTGCGTTGATTTCCCTCCTGGAGCGGCACACAGATCAAGCACAACTTCTCCCGGTTGGGCGGCGAGCGCCGCAGCTACAGACATGGCACTTGGTTCTTGTAAATAGTAGAGACCTGCTGAGTGGTAGGGGTGTTTCCCTGGACGATCCTCCCCTGAATAATAGAATCCCTCCGCACACCAGGGAACGGGGCGCAGTGAAAAGGGAACCATTTCTCGAAGAAGTTCTGTATCAATCTTTAATGGATTCACCCGCAGGCCATGCCAGGCAGAATGGCTGTAGCTGTCGTGAAATGTTTGATACTGCTCTCCTAGCAGTTGTTGCATTCGATTGATAAATGGAACGGGTAATTGACGTTGCATATAAGCCTCCGTAACAAGGGTATCGAAATAGAGGAAAAATGAAGAACCATGTCGAAGATCACATGTATGTGAGGTGAAATTACCTTGAAAGTATCCCGTGTCGAAAAACATAGAACCCAAAAGCGCGTGGATGGAGACGTGAGCCTTTTTTGGATAATGGGATTGCTTTTTTCTGTCTTCGTACTTTTGTTTGAGTTCTTTATAAAGATACCTGAGCAAGCCGAATGGTTGCAAGAGATGGAAATGGCACTGTTCAGTGCAAGCTTTACCCTGCTCGCTTTCTACCTGCTTGGACTGACGTTTGTTTTTTCACGGCAAGAGGAAGCAGGTCTGGTCAATCATCAAATCATCATCTATGTATGGTTGGGAGCCATTTTGTTTCACTTGTTTCTCATGATCTATAACGTGGGTAATGAACATGTCTACAAGGCCGGCATCATTCTTTTTTTGGGCCCGCTGTTTCTCACCATTTTTCATTTTATCACGTATCTCGCAGCTTTGCGTGAATCTCGCAGGCAAGAGAGTCTGGCTACTTCTGCTTCCTATGAACGAAGCGCCTACCAGTACATTTTAGAGGCAACGAAGGTACATAGTGAAATTGTCCGTCTCAAGACCTTGTACCCAGAAGTCGATCAGATGCTCAATGCAAATGAATTTCATGGAAAAATGGATCGGTTTATTCTTGAAATGCAACAATTCCTGCAAGCAGAACGGTTTGAACGCAAAGATGTGGAAATGTTAGAAGGTCATTATTATTTCCTGGAAAACTTGCTTACTCTTGCGAAACAACATCCAGGAGTGATGGAATCAAGAGTTTTTGGGCATCGAGATGTGCAATCGTAAATATATATTGGAGGGACCAGTATGTTTTGGAAAAAGAATAAAAGTGTGGAAGCAGAAGTAGCAGCAACGATTCAAGCACCGACGCCAGTGGTAAATAATGCTGAAAAGGAACTCAAAAAAGAGATACAAAGCCAGTATGAACGAATGGGCAGAATTATTCATCAGCACGGAATCGTAAACAATCAACATGGAGAGCTTGCCAGACTAACCAATCGGGTGAAAAATACGGTTGAACAGATTCAATCCATTAGCGAAGCATCAGACCAATCGGCCAACCAGTTATTCGCACGAGGCGAGAAGTTAACCGGGATCTCCAATCAATCGGTCGTCCGCTCTCAGGAAGGGAAAAAGGCGTTGGAGGATGTGGTTTCTGTCATAGCTACATTGGAACAGGAATCCGCTCAAAGCTCGCTTTCCATGAGTCGTCTGGAGGAACGTTCCACCGAGATTACCAGCATCGTTCAGGTAATCAGTGATATCGCCAGCCAGACCAATTTGCTTGCTCTCAATGCGGCAATTGAAGCAGCTCGTGCAGGAGAACAGGGACGTGGTTTTGCGGTTGTTGCCGATGAGGTTCGTAAATTGGCAGAAATGACGGCGAATTCTACGAAAAGCATCGCCCAACTGATTGAAACCATCCAGCAAGAGACCAAGGTTGCACTGTCCAATTCTGAAAAAAGCACTACCGCTATCAAGAGTGGTTTAACTATTACAAAAGTTGCATCCGAGAAAATGGATGAAATCGTAGATGCATTTGGCAAAGTAAGTGAAGAGGTTGGCGGTGTAATGACGATCATCCGCAACCAGAAAGCACTTGCTGATGATATTGCCGAGCAGACCACCCAAGCCAAGGGATTGCTTGATGAAGTGCACGACCAAATTGTCCTGCATGTGAAAGAAGCAAGCGTAGTGGACGAAGCATTGGAAGAGAGCGTCAAAGAACTGAAGAATATGCTTAAAGGATAATCGAGGTAGTGATAAAGGACTATTGGCCAGATTTGGGGCCGTAGTCTTTTTTTTGTAAAATTACCTTCAAATCTGTATTGAAACTACCTCAAGAATAAGTTATGGTTATTCGATATGAAATTCTCAAAAAGGTGTGGAATAAATGATCAAGACGATACAGATTAACGGCACTCCGGTTTTGTTTGTGGTAAATAAGGACTACTTCGTTACCAGTCAAACCGGACGGACAATCAAGGGAAAACTAACAGAGATCGGCTCTGAATCATTACAGTTCGAATGTCCCATTCCTGGGGGGAAAGTTCAGCGACAATCGATCGAGATCAATCAAATTGTGGAAGCGAAGAAATTTTAGTCAGTCACTTCAGGTTCCATCATTACCATATTTTGATCATTTGCGTGCTGGTAACATTATGCTAACTTGAATAGAGTACCGCGATCATATCCAACTTTTTGGAAATCGTCGGTACGTTTTTGCAAAAAAAATTAGCCGAAACTTGAAAAAGTGCGGGGGACAAGCATTCGTTCAGTGGCAATCACTTGAGCGGATGCAAATAAGGATTTCTGCTTTTTGAAATCCTTTGGGGTGAATTGCGATAAGATCAAATTCAAAAAGGAGGATGTTTTCCGGACTTTTTGAAATTCCTCTTATGCAACGGGTTACTCCTTAATCCGAATCCGACAGCTAACCTCGTAGGCTCAGGAGGAGAGTATAATTGAAGAAAAGCTTTTCCAGAACCCTGCTTGCAGTAAGCTTGGGGTTGTTACTCACGGGCATGTCATCCAGTGCATTTGCTGCTGAAGACACGCATGTGATCGCAAAGGGAGATACCTTCTGGAAAATCTCCAAGTTGTATCAGCTTTCACTGAAAGAATTGTTGAAAGCAAATGACGAGAAAGACCCGAATCGACTTGTTCCTGGAGCGGTTATTCAACTTCCAGAACAGCCAAAACAACAAGAAGTGCCTCAGCCAAAGGCGCTATCAGCAGAGAAAAAGGAACAAGCAGCGAAAGCCGTACCGACCGTCACCACTTATGCAGGAAAGACAGTCCACTATGAACGGATAATTGCTGCCAAAGCAACAGCTTATACAGCATCGGCCGCCGAGAACGGAGGCTACGCTGGGCGGGATTATTTCGGAAACCAACTAAAAGTGGGAAGTATTGCAGTCGACCCATCTATTATTCCACTAGGTTCTACCGTTTACATAACGGGGTACAAGGCGAATCCAGTGATTGGCAGCGGAATAATGGGGAAAGCCGTGGATATCGGAAGTGCGGTAAAAGGCCCTAAAGTCGATATTTTCATTCCAGGTTTGGAACATGCGATTGATTTTGGGATTCAAAACGTAAAGGTCTACGTTTTGAAAAAGTAACAAATGACAAAATGAAGCCCACCTCGACTGTGCGAACGTACAAGTCGGGTGGGCATTTTTTTTCGTATGTAACAAACCTTCAAGAGGAAACTTTTCGTAACGCAAGCAAAGTCAAAAAGCTGAGCGCCTGCTGAAGCTCTAGTGACAAATGTTCGGCAAGCTCAGGAGTTACACCTTCTTTGTACACGGGCTGTTCTACAATCAATTCAAAACCATTTTCCAGTGCGAGCTGACTGGCTTCCCATGGCATCAAGGTGTTTTGGATCGTAGGTTCACCGTACAGTCTGCGATAACTGTGTGTCCGTGGCGCAGCGGTCGGGCCAAGGATGCCTAGGAGCAATACTCCACCTGGTTTCAACAACCGTGACAATTCGTGCAATGTGTAGAGAGGAGATTCTGTCCATTCAATTACGTTAATTGCCAGTATACCGGCAAAGGAAGATGAATGATAGGGCAACTGAGTGACGTCACCTGTGTCGAATGAAAGAGCAAGCTGTGGCTGAAACCTCTCTCTGGCAAGCTCCACCATTTCCTCTGACAAATCTACCCCAGTAACTGTATACCCTTGCACCGCCAGTTTCCAACTGCCATAGCCATCTCCACAACCAGCATCAAGAACAGCCCCTGATTCAGGACGAACCAGCTTTGTAAAGAGGGGGAGTACTGTTTTACGGCTGCCGGATTCCCACATATTTTCGCTGCGAGAATGCCAATCGGCGGCGTTGTGATTCCATTGCTTTAGAACACTCGAATTCCAGTTGCTTTTTTTACTTTGCATAAAGTGGCTCCTTTCAATGGTCAGCAGAAATGGAGAATAGCAATAATTCAATCATACCATAGATTCCCATTTGTTTTGGAGTGGTTTCAAGAGTGGCGTAGAATACTAGAGGACTTCTTTAATGGATAAAAGCTTTTAAGCGTCACCCCACACTCTTGCACTGGTAAGCGCTTCCATTATAATTGTAAGAAAAATGTGATATTTATCACAGGAGGCTGAGTGAATGAGCACAACTGACTTTTTTCCAATTCAGGATTGGGATTATGTGGAGCTATATGTAGGCAATGCCAAACAGGCTATGCATTTCTTCACGAAAGCATTTGGCTTTGAAGCGTTTGCCTATGCCGGTTTGGAAACAGGCTCTCGTGAAAAGGTTTCCTATGTACTGAAACAAAATCACATCACCTTTGTCCTGTCCGGCGCACTTGCCCCAGAACATCCGATTGCTGAATTCATCAGGAAACATGGTGAGGGCGTAAAAGATATCGCTCTTCGTGTCGAAGACTGTGAAAAAGCATTCCATGAAGCAGTAACTCGTGGAGCCATTCCAATCAGTGAGCCAACCGAATACTCGGATGAATTCGGAACAGTGAAAAAAGCTACCATTGCCACGTATGGTGACACCATCCACTCGTTTATCGAGAGAAGCAACTACAAGGGAGCGTTTTTCCCCGAATTCAAGGCATATGAATCGCCTTTCAAGGGAGAGAGCACGGGTTTGATTGGCATTGACCACATTGTCGGCAATGTAGAGGTGATGGATGAGTGGGTTGGCTATTACGAAAAAGTCATGGGCTTTACAGCTACTCAAAACTTCGATGATGACGATATCTCAACCGAATACTCTGCCTTGATGTCCAAAGTGATGCAAAGTGGTACTGGACGGATCAAATTCCCGATTAACGAGCCAGCAGAGGGACGACGCAAATCTCAAATTCAGGAGTTCCTTGACTTCTACAAAGGACCTGGCGTCCAGCATATTGCTCTTTTGACCAACGATATTGTCGATACTGTCTCCAAGCTGCGTGCCAACGGAATTGACTTTTTGTATGTGCCTGATACCTACTATGAGGAATTGCAAGAGAGGGTAGGTGCCATCGAAGAGAACATGGAGCAACTGAAAGGGTTGCGCATTCTGGTTGACCGTGATGATGAAGGCTATTTGCTTCAGTTGTTTAGTAAGCCGCTGGTCGACAGACCGACCCTGTTTTTTGAGATTATCCAACGCAAAGGAAGCAGACGTTTTGGTAACGGAAATTTCAAAGCGCTGTTTGAAGCATTGGAGCGTGAGCAGGAGTTACGTGGAAATTTATAAAGGAGCACAATCATAAGAGAACACAAGCCACCAGGGGGTAGCCAATCCATTCCTGGTGGCTTTTTTTGGGTTTTGACAGAAAATTTAATGAATTTAATGCAATTAATAGAACTTATTCATTTATCGTGTTTCTCTTTCCCGCTTTCCGCTAAAATGACAGAACAAAACCATTTCAGTCATAGGAGAGGGGAGAAAGCCTTGGAAGTATTAGGACTTATCGTTTTAAATGTCATTTTGCCCGTCTTCGCACTCATCGTAGTAGGCGCTTTTCTCCATAGAAAATTTTCCTTTGATATGAACACCTTGTCAAAACTAAGCAATTACTTCCTGATGCCAGCGATTGGCTTTGTCAATGTGTACGAAAGCAAAATGGCGGGAGAAATGCTGGTTGCCATTATCGGTTTTTTACTCCTGCAAAATCTGTCGCTCATGATTCTGGCTCATGGAATAGCCAAAGTGGCAAGATTTGATAAAGGTCTCTCCGCCACATTTAAAAATAGTGTGGTACTCAATAATTCAGGCAACTTCGGGCTTCCTGTCAGCCAGCTTGTTTTTCAAAACAATCCGGTAGGAGCATCGATTCAGGTCATCGTCATGATTTTTCAAAATCTCATTACGTATACATACGGATTGCTCAATTCCGTTTCGACACAACACAGCCAGACTTCCAAGATCATCACCGAGTTCCTGAAACTGCCGATCCTGTATGCGTTATTGCTGGGGTTACTTTGCAACTACTTCTCGATAACGTTTCCTTTATTCATCTGGAACCCGATTGAAAATGTAGCGAACGCATTTCTGGCAATGGCACTGCTGACTTTGGGAGCACAGAGCGCCTATTTGAAAATAACCCGTATAACATTGCCGCTGTTTCTCAGTTTGACGGGCCGGCTGATTCTTTCCCCAGTCGTTGCCTTTATCCTGATATACTGCTTACGGTTAGAGGGAACGGTTGCACAGGCGTTGTTTATTGCCAGTTCATTTCCTTCATCGAGGAACAGTGCCCTGTTCGCCTTGGAATATAACAACCACCCTGAATACGCTGCACAAACCGTTTTGCTTTCTACTCTAGTGAGCAGTATCACGGTGACAGTCGTCGTATATTTATCGAATAATTTGTGATAAACGCTTGAGAAATCAGGCGTTTTTTTGTTGTGTTTCACAAGTTTGCCAAATTTAACGCATAAAAATGTCACGTGAAAATTGTTACGAAACCGTGAAATAGTGACATTAATCATCAGTTTTGAGTAGATATCAACATTTCTAAGATGGTTACTAAAAATAATGTTCGGTTTTTGCTTGAAAAAATTGTCGAACTTGTGAAAAAGATAAGAGGCTATTTACCTGTTTGTGTATACTTTTTGACAACCAAAAAAGCTGTGATTTTTGTTCCATGTACATGTAATCGGGTTGAGGTAGATTTAACTTGTGAAACGCTTTCAGCCCTAATCTAATCCATAATTTCAAATTTTTGAGAGGATGATTGTAATGAAGTACGGAAAACATCTTGGACTGTCTTTTGTAGCTTTAACACTCTTGCTTGCTGGTTGCAATAGCAGTCAAGTCGCTCAAAAACAAGAACCAGCAGCAGCACCGACACAAGCAACAGCAGCGGCAGCAACAACAGAAAAACCGAAATTGGATCAACCTCCTGTGCCAATGAAAATTCAGCGTGAAGGAAATGTCGTCAACATCGAGATGACTGCGCAAATCACGAACGTTGAGATTAACAAAGGTGAAATGTACAATGCATGGACTTTTAACGGTACTGCTCCAGGACCAGTTGTTCGTGTGAAAGAAGGAGACATCATCAACTTCACTCTAAAAAATATGGACCCAAGCATTCCTCACTCCATGGACTTCCATGCGGTACATGCAGCGCCAAGCAAAAAATTCATTGATGTAATGCCAAATGAAAGCGGTACTTTCACATATCCAGCGAATCGTCCGGGTGTATTCATGTACCACTGTGGTACTAAACCAGTTCTTGCTCACATTGCAAACGGAATGTACGGTGTCATCATCGTAGAACCGAAGAATGGCTATCCAACGGATAAAGAGATTGATGTTGAGTATACACTTGTTCAAAGCGAATGGTATAAAGAGAATGATTTGAATTCCTTTATGAATGATGTTCCGAAATATGTTGTATTCAACGGAAGTACGTTTGGTTTGAAAGAGAAGCCTTTACTTGCTAAAGTTGGTGACAGAGTTCGATTGTATGTGAACAATGTTGGACCGAATGAGGTTTCTTCCTTCCACGTAGTAGGTACGATACTTGATCGTGTATACCTTGATGGTAACCCTGCCAACATTCTCACAGGTATGCAAACTGTAATGTTACCAGCTTCTGGTGGAGCAGTTGTTGAATTTACTGTAACTGAAGAAGGCGACTACTCAATCGTTACTCACCAATTCAACCATGTTCAAAAAGGTGCTTCAGCAATTTTGCGTGTAACAAAAGACGGCAAAGATAACAACACAGCACCAATGAGCCACTAAAAAAATCACTTCAAGATGCCTTAGCCTGGGGAACCCCTCGCTGAGGCATCTTTCTTTTGGGCTTTTCTATAGACAATCAAACTGATCTATATCAAAATAGTAGCAATGGAAAGAAGTCTGAATTTTTTACACTAATCCTCCTAAATGGTCAGTATGCACAGAAAACAGTTCAATCAAGTGAGAGAGAAGGTGATACCTGTGAACATGAAGGTAGAGTTGCTCGTCGGAAACCAGGTTTCGTTCGCACAATCGCCCCCTTATACCTCCTAAAAAGGACACAAGAAATAGGGGCTGACCACCCCTAAAAGGGGGAACCATTGATGGGTAAAAAGTTCTTGCTTCACCCGCTCACGGTACGATACGGCGTTTTCATGCTGGGATTGGCCGTCATGGGGTATGGAATCGGAATGATGATAGAAGCCAATCTGGGCGTGGCTCCATGGGATACGTTGCATATTGGATTACAAAAGACGTTTGGACTGACCATCGGCATCTGGTCACAGATCGTCGGGTTGACCATTATTATTGCGTCCTATGTGATTGGCAGGATCAGACCAACCATCGGCATGTTTTTAAACATGTTTTTCTTCGGACTGTTTATTGACTTGTTCATGTGGCTGGATTGGATTCCGACCGGTGACACCGTAATCGAGCGCATTGTCATCTTTACGGCAGGGCTGCTCATCTATACGTTTGGCACAGGAATGTATATCTCACCTCGAGTGGGAGCAGGACCACGTGACAGCTTTATGCTGGCGCTTCATGAACGAATGGGTTGGGGCATCGGCAAAGTCAGGGTCGGGATTGAATGCACGGTTACGTTAGTGGGCTTTTTGTTAGGTGGCCCAGTTTCGTTTGGGACACTGGTTACGGCACTGGCGATCGGACCATTAATCAAGCAGTTTATCCCGCTTTGGGAGCGAATGATGGCCAAACCGTACGGAAAAGTACAGAAGGAACATCTGACTCACTAGCAGCTCAAGTAGAACCACCACGTCAGCAGTCACTTGCGTGGTGGTTTTTTACATTCAAAATCAGAGGGGGAAGAGTGTATGGTATTGATTCGTTTGGCAACGGTTGAAGACATTGAGCAACTGACCCAAATGCGTTGGGATTATTCTGAGGAAGAGAAGCGGCCGAATTCATCTACCTATGAGGAGTTTTATCAAGTATGCAGATCATTTTTGCTGAATGCTTTGACTAGTGGAAACTGGTTTATCTGGGTTGCTGAGACTGAGGGCGTGATCGTGTCCCATATGTATTTGCAAATCATTCATAAAGTCCCCAGACCAGGGCAATCTCCAGACCCTTATTTCGGCTATGTGACCAACGTTTACACACGCCCGGGATATCGAAGCCAGGGTATCGGAAGCAGTATGCAGACAGCGATCGAAGAGTGGTCAAAACAAAATGATGTAGAGTTTTTGATTGTATGGCCGAGCCAGAAAAGCGTCCCGTTTTATGCGGCCAATGGTTATGCCAGATGTGAAGAAGCAATGGAAAAGTTTTGGTGAGGAGGAAGGTCAAAAAATGATCCCTACAATTGAAACGGAACGAATGATCCTTCGCCCTTTTATCTTGGAGGACGCGAGTACCGTTCAAGTACTGGCTGGCGATAGAGAAGTCGCAAAAACGACTTTACATATCCCTCATCCCTATCCAGATGGAGCGGCAGAGCAATGGATTGCCAGACATAGTCACACTGCCACCAAAGGAGGAGGATATGTATTTGCCATCACAAAACGGCCATGGCCGTTTTGTCGACCGCAAGCGGTCATATCTACTTTTATGAAAAACGTCGAGACGTTTTTCACAGAAAATCATACGTCTGAATTAATGGGTTGCATCAGCATACTGATCGATCAGGAAAACCATGTAGGGGAACTGGGGTATTGGCTAGGCAAACCTTACTGGCAAAACGGCTATACAACCGAGGCAGCCGAGCGAGTGCTCCAATTTGGTTTCGAAGAACTGAAATTGAACAGGATTTACGCATGTGCCATGCAAAAAAACAAAGCATCCACGAGCGTGATGCAAAAAATCGGATTGAAATATGAAGGAACAATGGCACAAGCCGTTTATAAATGGGGAGTCTATGAAGATGTCTCTATCTATGGTCGTGTTCGATCTGAGTAATGGGCCCGGATGTTTTTTCGATTAAACAGCTTGGCCGTCCCGACACATACAAGCACCGACAAAGGGAAGGTCAACAGATACATATTCGTAAAGTAAGGCACTGCTTCCGCACTGACAAACATCATGACAGCCTTCCAAGTGACGATACCATCTCCGCCACCGTCACCACCAGTTGCAACAAAGAAAGCACCGATCAAAAAAATCAGGATTTTTTCTGACAGGGCAGGAACAAGGCTCATCCAAAAAGCAGCTTTCTCGATCGGGTATTCTTGAGATCTTGCAGCAAATAGCCCACCAATCACATAAGGAACGACGACCATTACCGAACCGAGCACGAGCCCAGAAACATCCCGGTGCTGGTCAATGGGTAAACCGATGATTCCCATATAGGTCCACGAGCTACAAAACAAAACAACAAAATAGGACACGGTAATTACAAACCAGCCGTCTGTTGTTCTCATCAATTCCACTTCCTACTCATTTTTCTAAAATATGTATCCAGTATAACATAGACAAAGAAATAGCCCCTTCAACGATCAGAAGGGGCATTGGATATTGGTTGATGTTTTACAAAGGCTTTGTCTTTCTAATCAACGAGAGTACTACGAGAAGCAATAATACGCCAAAGCACACCACCGTGCTGATCAAATTGTTGAGATCAGTTAGAATCGCAAACATAATGATTACTAGAGCTGCTATTGTCATATAATTGCTATAGGGAAACAGTCGGACATGGAACAACGGTAATTTCGTATAAGATTTACGCAGCTTGATCTGAGCCAGACAGATCGTAATCCACAAGAGCAGCGTGACAAAACCTGGTATACCCATCAGGTAAGCAAATACGTTGGATGGGGTCAGATAAGCTGCCAGTGCCCCGATAAACAGACACAAGGAGCTGATAGCCAGTGCGTTTACAGGCACCCCTTGTTTGCTCAAACGGGTAAATGAATGGGGAGCTTGCCCGTCCGTAGCGAGCGAATAAAGCAGTCGAGTTGTTACGTACATCCCTGAGTTGGCAGCAGAGACAACGGCGGTAAACATGATGAAGTTCATCACATGAGCAGCGCTGTCTAGTCCGAAGGCAGTCAATACTTGCACGAATGGGCTGCTGGCTTGTCCCAATTCATCCCACGGCACTAAACCGCAAATAATCAAGAGTGGCAGGATGTAGAACAGCGCAACACGAAAGACAACGCTTTTAATGACCTTGGGCAGTACTTTTTGTGCGTCTTTGGTCTCAGCGACGGTGACACCAATCATTTCCGCACCACCGTACGAAAAGAGTACAATCAAGAGAGAAGTTAGCACGCCACCCCATCCATTCGGCAAAAATCCACCGTGTGCCGTGTAATTGGCAAAAGGAGAAGTTGCCCCGGTTGAAGGTCCGAACAAAAGATACCCACCTAGCAAAATGAAAACAACAAGGCAGAGAACTTTGATGCCTGCCAACCAGAATTCCAATTCACCGTAATTTTTTACATGGGTGATATTGAGCAAAATCAATCCGGCTCCAACAAGCAAGGCGAGCAACCATAAGGGTGTAGAGGCAAACCAGAATTGCAAAAATGAACCGGCAGCAACGATCTCAACTGCCATGACCAACACCCAGTTAATCCAGTACATCCACCCCATGATGAACGAGACTTTAGGACCCAATGCTTTCTGAATCAGTTTTCGAATGTCGAGCGAGGGATAGGCAGAAGCCATTTCGCCAAGTGCACTCATCACCACCAATAGCATAAGTCCGCCGATCGCATAGGCAATGACAACCCCGGGGCCTGCAATCGAGATCGATTCAGCGCTTCCCTTGAATATACCTGTTCCTATCATGCCGCCGATAGCCATCATTTGGATATGGCGTGGAAGTAAGCCTGTTTTTAATTGTTGTGTAGACATAGTGAATTCTCCTTGTGCTTTGTTACATAAAAGCATAACAGCATAAAAGCACAAAAGTAAGTAGTATTTAAAAAGTTTCAATAGAGGAATAATTCACTATAGTTAGTCAGAAAGAAAACAAAAGAAAGAGGGTAGGAAAAACATGATTCGATTCGGCGTTATCGGAACCAACTGGATTACAGAGGAATTGATCCATGCAGCAAGTGAAATAGAGGATTTTTCATTGACCGCAGTCTATTCCAGAACGGAAACGAAAGCGAAGGAATTCGCAGCAAGGTTCAACGCTCCTCATGTATATACAGACCTCGATACCATGGCCAATAGCAGTGAAGTGGACGCAGTATATATCGCAAGCCCCAACTCGCTCCATGCAGAGCAGGCAATCACGTGCATGAAACACGGGAAGCACGTACTTTGTGAAAAACCGATCGCTTCGAATGCAAGAGAGGTTCAGGAAATGTTTCGAGTCGCCAGAGAGAACAATGTTCTATTGATGGAAGCGGTCAAATCTACCATCACACCGAATTTCCGTGCGATCCAGGCTAATTTGCACAAGATCGGCAAGCTCCGTCGTTTTACCTCCAGCTTCTGTCAATATTCCTCTCGCTACGATGCCTATCAGGCAGGGACGATCTTGAATGCGTTCAATCCGGCCTTCTCAAGTGGTTCTTTGATGGATATCGGGATGTACTGTGTCTATCCGATGGTTGTGCTGTTTGGCAGACCTTCTGGTATTCAAGCAAGCGGTTTGCTGTTGGAATCGGGAGTGGATGGACAAGGAAGTATGCTCGTGAAGTATGAGGACAAAGATGCTGTACTGATGCATTCCAAGATAACCAATTCCAACCTGCCCTCAGAAATTCAGGGAGAGTTAGGCACCATTGTTATTGATAAAATCAGTAGCCCGAATAAAGTAGAAATACGATACAAGGACGGAACACTGGAAGACCTTACCCAGCCACAGGTGCCTCGGACAATGGTCTATGAGGTAAGGGAATTTATCGAGTTGATTACCAAAGGCGAGGTAGAATCGCCAACCAATTCCTATCGTAACTCCTTGATCGTCATGGAAATCCTGGATGAAGCAAGAAAACAGATGGGAGTAGTGTTTCCTGCTGATAAGAGGTCAGGAGAATGATATGGCAGGAAACATTCTGTATATCCCTTTAAGCATCATCATTTTGACGGTACTCCTGATTGCGGCGGTAGTAGTGCGAGTGAAAAAGGGGAAGATTGCGCTACGTAAATTTTTGCTGATTTGCCTACCAGCATTCTTGGTTTTACAAGTGTATTTCTGGAATCATGCAGTCAATAACTATGTGAAAAGCTTCTTGTTTCCGAGTAAAACCTTTACGTGCAACTACAAAGAGGACATGAAAAATTTGCATATTCCTCTCCCAAAAAGAACGGTATTTCATGGGAAAGAAGATGGTTGCTCGCCGTTCTACACCACGTACGCAGATATTGGAGAGATCACTTCGTTCTACGAAGAAGAACTGCAAATAATGAAAAATAGAAATGAAATTTTGAATTACCATTCTATCGAACGAGATAGTGGCTATTGGGCAGAAGAAAAAGGATTCATACTTGAACTTTTATCGGGTGCTGAAGTGGAAGTAATCATATACCGAAGAAATGAGACAGATCGTTGGACAATAAAAATTAATGGAAATGAATAAGCCGTTTCAAGGAACGATCTGTTATAATATTGTTTGGGGTAGAACCCTTTATTGTTCCATTCAGGAGGTTTATTCTCATGATTATCAAATTCATTCGCTTGCGTTAATAAAAGCAAATCATCAAATGTGCCCATCATTTTTTAAAAAGCAAGATGATCAGGGTTATTTTTTGTACCTATTTATTAACGAAAAAACGAATGAAATGAGGAATCATCATGAACGAAAAGATCATCCAATGTAACGGTGTTGAAATCTGCACAGAGAGTTTTGGCAACCCAACGAATCCGGCAGTCTTGCTGATTATGGGAGCTACGGCCTCCATGATTTGGTGGGACGAGGTTTTTTGCCAGAAACTCGCTGACAGTGGGCGATTTGTCATTCGCTATGACAGTCGAGATGTCGGGCGTTCTGTGGTATATGAGCCAGGGAATCCGCAGTACTCCATTGATGACATGGTGGATGATGCGGCAGGAGTGCTTGATGCGTATGGCATTGACCAGGCTCATATTGTGGGCATGTCACTGGGCGGAATGATTGCTCAATTGCTTGCGCTGAAAAACCCACAAAAAGTCCTTACGCTTACACTTGTTGCGTCGAGCGTGTTTAGTCCGGATAACCCTGATTTACCTCCGATTGACGAGAAAATTCTTGCCTACCATGCAAAAGCGGGGTCAGTGAAATGGGGAGATGTACAAACGGCTACAGCCTTTATGGCAGAAGGCTGGGGATTGCTCTCGGGATCGAAGCGTCCAGCTGACAAGGAAAGGGCGTATCAGCTCGCAGAGCAGGAAGTAAAAAGAGCCAACAATCTGCTTAGCATGTTCAACCATTCTCTGCTCAAAGGTGGAGACTCCTATTTTGGGCGTATCAAAGAAATTAACGTACCAACCTTGGTGATCCACGGAACAGAAGACCCGGTTCTTCCATATGAACATGGTCTGGCTCTTGTGGAGGAAATACCCCATGCACAATTGCTCACCCTTGAAGGGGCGGGTCATGAGGTTCACCGTGATGATTGGGATACAATTATTGACTCTATTTTGAAGCACTCTCATGTAGTATAATAGAAGTGATTGATAGATAAAAAATAATTCAAAGGGTTACAACCTGTGTCATTTTGACCGATTGTAACCCTTTTTCATAGACGAACGAGAGGGGGGCAGACATGTCTTTTACCTCAAATAATTCCTTGCAAAAGAAAATCCTGTTGCTTCTCATATCGTGTCTGCTATTTCTTCCTTTCTATACAGGTTCTAATGAAACGATCAATGCGGATACGACTACCAAATATACTTCGCAAAACACAGGTGTTTTTCATCTTTCCACGGTCCGCTTGAAATCCTTCTCGACCAAGTATTCGTGGCAAAAGATTCAGCTTGATTTTGCCAAAATCGGAAAAGATATTGAGCCGTATTCTCGTGAAATTCTTACCATTTGCTTTCTGTTAATCATTCAGACCATACGCAAATGGATCTTCCTGATGCCGATCAAGTATCGGTCGAGGTTCTTGATTTCCCTTCTCTGAGGAACGATTACACATTCCAAGGAGGAGAAAACGAATATGAAATACACAGACCAAGAAGTAAAAATGATCAAGAAGACAGTCAAGGAACTAAAAGTATTTGGTGTTTGTTTTGTGCTATTGATTCCGGTCATGTTTTTAATCAAATATCTCGTAGAATAACACACGTGTAACTCCCCTCTCTGCTGATTGGGGAGTTGTCTTTTCAAAGGAGTGAGGTACATGCCGATGTCTGCGTTTTATCAGCAACTGCGTCAGAAAATAGGGACACAACTCATTTTCAATCCCTGTGTCGCAGCGATTATCCGCAATGAAAAGGAAGAGATTCTATTCCAGAGGCCATCACTAGACAGTGACATTTGGAGTTTGCCTGCGGGAGCGATCGAACTGGGAGAAACACCTGCCGAGGCAGTCATTCGTGAGGTGTGGGAAGAGACGGGACTACACGTCATCCCGCAGCAATTGCGGGGGGTATTTGGCGGGAAAGAATACCGATATACATATCCAGACGGGAATCAGGTGGAATATGTCATTTTCATGTTTGAATGTTCTTTCGCAAGTGGGACACTCCAGGCGATTGACGGCGAATCGGCTGATTTGCGTTATTTTGACGTGCATTCTTTGCCGAAACTGGCACTACCCTATCCGCTAGAGATTTTTCATCCAACCTCATCGGAAAAAACCTACTTCCAGTCAAAAAAATAAAAGAACAAAACTTGAGTCCAATACACGTTACAGTCGTGCTCTCGGCTAGGTTTTGTTCTTTATAAAAAACTGTTACATTCCCTAAACCACTTTCCGAACTTCTTTCCGTTTTGCCAGCAGCAGGGCCATCAAGGCGTCCTCGAAGTTGTTCGTCTGCGGGGACCATTGGCGGATGATATGCTCAATCGTGTCATGAGCAGCGATTTTGCCTTCATCCATGATGATTACCCGATCTGCCAGCTCTTCAATATCCCTCATGATATGGGAGGAAAGAATAATTGTTTTTCCTTGTGATTTGAGTTCAAGAAGCATTCTTTTGAACTCAATCATCCAAAAAGGATCCAAGCCATTTGTAGGTTCGTCTAACAAAAGCAGCGGGGGAGAATGTAACAAGGCTTGGGCGAGTACGAGTCGCTGCATCATGCCTTTGGAGTATTCGCCAACTTTTCGTTTGGCAGCATGGGTAAGACCAACCTGTTCAAGGAAGTGATCGGCCTTGTCAGCGGATTCACCACTAAGCTCAGCATAGAACGACAAAATCTCTTTGCCTGTGAGGGTACGCGGGAAAACAACGTGATCCGGCATATACCCGATGTAGCGTCGAAATTCCATTTCCTGCGGTCGGACAGGTGTCCCGTTGATCTTGATTTCTCCGCTCGTCGGCAGCAGGTTACCGACAAGCATTTTCATTACTGTACTTTTCCCGGCTCCATTGCCTCCGCAAAGCGCAACACATTCGCCAGGTCGTACATGAAAGGTGATGTCCGAGATTGCGACACCATTGCCAAACACTTTTTGGACTTGATTCAATTCCACCATGTTCATCAGGATAGCCTCCGTTTCAGTGCGGCAATGGACAGCCATACAGGGATCATAACCCAAAGGATGGAAGCGAGAAGCAGTGGGTAGTGGGAGATTCCCATCCGTTTGAGTTCACTAAGAAAATAGTAACTTGGGCCAAAGATGGACTCTCCACCGAGTGCAAGGACGGTCCAGATGCGAACGACTTCTGCAGGATTGATCATGGTCGAAAAGGACAAGAAAGGTATGATCCACTGATTCGGCATAACCATCACAAGGCCAATTACTACAAACTCATACATAAGAATCGAGAAGCACCAAACCAGGATCGACAGGCCAAATGCTTGCATCCTTGTTTCAGCACGAATCCCAATCCACATGGCGATTGCTAAATAATTAAAAAGCAGCAAGAGAGAGGAAATGATAAAAATGATATAGGTTCCAAAATCGCCGCTGCTTCCAAAGAAGAGCAAGAGCAAGCCTACGAGCCCGTAACTCAACGCAACTACGGCAAACAGCGAAGAGGCAATGCCAATGTATTTCCCGAGAATAATCTGCGAACGGGTCAGTGGATAGGTCGTTAACAGATTGAACCCGCCGTCCTCAATATCCCCGGTGACCATTGATGTACCGAAGATGAGGGCAATGATTGGCATGATGTATAGAGATAGATTCAACAAACTGGCTGTTGTTCGGTTAAAGCCTTGAAAACCACTCTCTGCATAGGAAAAGACATCAAACAAGATTACGGTAACGGCTAAGCAGGAAAAAAGAACAGTAAAGCTGAGCAACCACTTGTTGCGAACGGCAATTTTGCACTCATGCTGCGCAATGGTTTTGATAATTGATCTGTTCATTAGCGCCAACCTTCTCCTTAATGTGAGGGTTTTTTACGTTCCGGTTTTGCTTGTAAAATTTGTTCACCTGTCAACAGGGCGTCTTGCAAATTCTTTTCTTTGCTGAATTGTTCTGCTTGTGCTTTATCTTTGAATGCGACAATATCATAATTCATCGGTGAACCTACACCCGTATTGGTGACAAAGGTTGCAGCCTCCAGACGGACCCACTCATTGGTGTTCAGGTCTCTGACATAACGGTCTGCAATTTTTTGCTGGGAGCCTGCATCGATGAGATAGTCTACCATGCAGCCGATATCGTCAAATTTCATTGAGGTGCCATCGCCTAAAAACAGTTGAGCTGCGAAAGCTCCGTCTTCTACTGCCATTTTGCACTGCCCACATGTATCTACTGCTGGATTGATGGCGACAGGTTCATAGGTCTTTTGCCCGCAACCAGTAAGGAACACCAGGACGCAGACCACGGAAAGAAGGAAGAAAATCGTTTTATTCTTCTTGAAATATGACATCATGATGATTTCAGCCCCTTGTAATAAATTCGGATGCTACTGACAAATAAAATTAGGATGAATGCAGTAAATGTGATTGGCAAAGTTTGTTTTGATTCGTCCTTGACTGATTTGAGAGAAAGCGGCTGGAGCAGGGGATATTGATCTTCAATATCCTGTTTGTCATTCTCCGGCACAAATTTTTTGATCGAGTTCAACATGACGACCGCCGGACTTTCAAAAAACAACTGCAGCTCTGGTTTTTTCTCCATCAAACCGTAAAACATGTCTCCACTCCGGTAATGTAACTCGCCAATCCCGTCTTTGTTTACATCTATTCCACGGTAGTCGTCCCAATAGTTGCCTTGTTTGGTGTCGTCAAACAAGTTGCTGTTTTCGCCCAGATTGCGGATTTGTCTCACGTTGGCAATCAGATTGTTTTGGAAGACGGCATTGTTTTTGGAGACCTGTTTGATTTCAATCCCTGTGTTGTTGCCTGCTATGGTGTTTTTAAAAAAGGCCGAATCATAATTGTTTTCGAAATAGATTCCTCGACTGTTATCCACGATTTCATTCTCAGAGACAGAGACATTACGGCAGTCGAAGAGGAAGACCCCTGCACCCGTCGGTCCTTTATTGTGAAGGAACTGGTTATTGCGGATATCGAGGTAAGCACTTAGCATGACCATCGCACCGGTCATGTTGTTCACAGAGCGGTTCTCCGTGAATTGCAGCTCGTCAGAGTCCATCGTATGAATCCCGTAACGGGCATCGGTGATCGTATTTCCGTGAATGACACTGGTACCGGAAAAGGAGAAGTAAATCCCATCCTGAACGTGCTTCACCTGATTATTCAAAACCTGATTTTGTGATGATTCATTAAAGAAGATACCGAATCCAAGAAAGCCTTCCTGATCGAAGCTGCTGATCTGATTCTCCCTGATGATGCTTCCATGCCCTTGATAGACGTGGACACCGTGAAACACATCGGTAATCTGATTGTTTTCTACGACAGAACTGTTTTTCGTAATATAAATTCCAGCAGAGCTGCTGCCGCTGCCTGTTACAGTCAAGTTCTTGAGGGTAACTTGATTCGCATTGACCGTAATGACATTTCCATCCCGGTCACCTTGAATGATGGCACCCGATGTTCCAATCAATTGCAGTGGTTTGTTAATTACGATGTCTCCTTTATAGAGACCTGCCTCAAGTTGAATCACATCATGTTCGCCAGCCTCATCAATCGTCGATTGAAGAGATTGTGACGGAGACGCCGTAATTGACTTGGCTTCCGTACTGGTAGCAAATCCAAGCAATAAAAAAAGCAGTAGTGATAAGAAGCGACCGCTACGCACGAATGTTTGTCCTCCTTTCATCTGTTGTTTGGGCAAGACAACTAGCTTCATGATAGTTAAACTGCAAACGATTTCATGTGAAAAATTGCACGCTTTTATGTGAACGTTTTATGAATAATGGATTTGATGTGAAAATTTTTCGGATGGGTTTTGTCGAAAATTCTCAGAACGTGAAAGAAGTATCATAAATATGGTAAACTATAGAGAAAACACAAATGGGTTGGGTGGCGATACAGTTTGCAACCGTTCGAAATAGAAAAAGTATTACAACTCGCAATCTCATGCGCCAGAACAGCAGGAGAATTAAGTCTGACACGATTGAAGGAACCGTTCCTTGTTGAATACAAGACCTCCGCATCTGACCTGGTGACAGCCGTTGACAAAGAAGTAGAGAAAGAGGTCGTCCAAACCATTCTTTCGCATTATCCTAATCATGGTATCCTGGGGGAAGAAAGCACGATTCAATATGACCCGAATGAGTTTGATACCGTCTGGATTATTGATCCGATTGATGGTACAACCAATTTTGTCCACCAGCAGATCAATTTTTCTGTATCGATAGCGGTTTACCATAAGGGCACGGGTATTGTGGGTGTCGTGTATGACCCATCACGTGATGAAATGTTCCATGCGGTAAAAGGCCAGGGTGCTTTTCTTAATGGCCGCAAGCTGACATTGGATCGTGAAGTGAAGCTTGAAGAAGCACTGCTTTGTACCAGTGTTTTTTGGAATAAGCGTGCGGAACAGATGGGGATCGATCTCATTGTGAAGAAATTGGCTGGCAAGGTGAGAGCTGTACGTCTGCTGGGCAGTGCAGCATTGGAGATGGCCTATGTTGCTGCGGGACGCTTGGATGGGTATGTCAGCTTGCAATTGAACGCATGGGATTTTGGTGCTGCCCGAATTATTGTGGAAGAAGCAGGGGGAACTGTCACCAAGATGACTGGTGAAGAACTTCCCTATGATGAAAAAAGCAGTGTAGTTGCTTGTAACCCTACTTTTTATCAGGAACTTCAAAATTATGTGTCGAATTGGCAGGAGAGCGAATAGCATCTAATCAGTAGGGAATGAAGCTGAACTGAGGTGATGTGCATGACGACATCTCGCTTCATCAGAGACAGCATCGGGATAATACGAGAGAATCAGGCAAGATCAGGTGCGTTTCTGGCTTCACCCGGTTTTTCCCACTATCAGTATTCATGGTTGCGTGATGGAACGTTTATTGCCTATGCGATGGATCTGGTGGATGAGCATCAGTCTGCACTACGGTTTTATCAATGGTGCAACCGTGTCGTTCTCCAACATGCAAATAAAGCCAGGCAAATCATCCAACGAGTTTTGTCTGGAGAGAAAAATATAGATTCCAACCTGTTTCTGCATACACGTTTTTCAGTGGATGGCAATGAAGTTACAGGAGAATGGGGCAACTTTCAATTAGACGGCTATGGAGCATGGTTGTGGGGATTAAGCCAGCATCTCCAGCTCACAGAGGGGCAAGGAATGCTGCCTATGTTCCGACAGGCAATTGAAGTTACCATTGACTATCTGAGTGCATGCTGGAGGTTGCCAAACTTCGACTGCTGGGAAGAACACGGGGATCAGGTACATTCGTCTACCTTGGCAGCGATCTACGGTGGACTTGCAGCCATTTCTTCCTATCTACCCGAGCGACAAAAGCCAATTGTTCATCTATGTGAGCAGATTCGCAAATTTGTATCTAACGAGTGTGTAACAAATGGTTTATTTGATAAATCAGCAGGTAGCCCAAACATCGATTCAAGCCTGATTTGGCTCTCCGTACCTTATGGCTTGGTAGAAGTAAATGATATACGAATGATCCAAACCGTCAGAGGCATTGAACGAGAATTACTATACGAAGAAGGGCTCCATCGGTATAAAGAGGATACCTACTTCGGGGGTGGACAGTGGATCTTATTATCTGCATGGCTTGGATGGTACTACACGCAACTGGGGGAGCGGGATAAAGCCCATCGCATTCTAGCCTGGATCGAAGACAGGTACACTTCGGAGGGGCTGTCTGAACAAGTGCAAGATCATTTGCTGGCTCCCCGGATGTACGAGAAGTGGGTGAACCAGGTTGGTCTGCCTGCCAAACCGCTGCTGTGGTCACATGCCATGTATTTGATTCTTGCCTCGGCGCTTGGAAGTGGAAAAAGATGAAACGCCTGTCATGGGATTGACAGGCGTTTTTTTCTGTGAAAAACGTCTCGACGTTTTTCATTAAAGTAGATGTGACCGCTTGCGGTCAACAAAACGGTCATGGCCGTATTGTATGAAAAAAAGGACCACTTTCGGCTGGAAGGGGACCAACGAAAAGTGGTAGGAATAAAGGACGCTATGTCCATCGTAGGGTCTGACACAGTAACTATACGAAACTTCTTTTAAGACGGGATAGAGAAAAGATGGAGAAAACGTTAAGTTTGTGTAAAGCCCTTTTTTAGCAATAGTAGACGAGCATACATGCAGGTCCAACGCTTCCCTCATAAGGTATATAAGGTCAAGTCCTTCGTAGATGAGATGTGACGAAGGCTTGGTCTAAACTTCATTCAATAAGGAGGGAAGTAACTATGGGAAACTTTGGAGGACGTAACTTTTTCTGGATTATCCTCATCATCTTCATCATCTTCTCATTGCTTGAAGACTAATTTTTCTACAGGAATCGGAAAAACACGCTAACAAGAAAACACTCCTGAATGGTTTGATTCATTCAGGAGTGTTCCTACTTTCAATGGTCGTGACCTCTTACTGCAAGACATACGAGATAGTAGACGTACTGTTTTGATAGTTTGCCAACTTCGTTACAATCGTTGCTTTATAAGTTCCTTTGGTACTTTTCTTTGTGGTGGATACGGAAAACTTTTTGATCCCGGCAGTATCGGTAACACCTGAGTAGGTAGTGACTTTTCCAGTCGGTGCAGTGATTGTAAGCGTAACGGATGCTCCTGCTAAAGGTTGACTGGAGGCGTTCGTAACTTTGGAAGTTATGATTACGGTCTCTCCCGGACGATAAGTATTTTTACTCGTAGTTAAGGTAGTAATCGTTTCAGTGGATACAGGGGCTGGTGCGGATGTGGTTGACTGCAACCCTTCATGTACCGCTTTCCAGAAGTTTTCGTCATCCAAGCGCAAACACCATACGGACACACCAGCCAGGTTGTACGTATTTGCGAAATTGCTCTTGATTTTGATACTTTCTGCATTTTCGTACCAGACTGTATGATCGGAACCGTCTGACGCTTTGTACGTGAGGAACGGAGATTGGGCTGTGCTATCCCACTTTGGTGTGCTTCCCGTGGTGGAAATCAGATTCGGAATGGCTTTCCAGGCAACCGCTTTGCCAGTTGAAGCTGTCGTATTCCAGTCATAGCCATAAGCAGGCAGCCCCATGAGAACCTTGCTTGAATCGATTTTAGAAACAGCGAATTGCAACACCTTTTCTACCCAATCGGCTCCAGCGACAGGTCCTGGTGTACCCCATGGACCGTTTTGGTCATAGGTCATAATCTGTACATAATCAGCAGCTTGTCCCAGTGCAGCGTAATCAAATGCTCCTGACCAACTGCACGTAAAACAATCGGAAGTTTTCGCCATGACAGAAACTATCAGTTGGTACCCGTTTGTGTTCAGTTTGGCTCGCAAATCGCTGATGAACTGACTGTATAGCGAACGGTCGGAAGCGAGCATATTTTCAAAATCTACATTTGCTCCCGTAAATCCGTTGTTTTTAACTGTAGCTACAATATTATCAATGGCAGCTTGACGAATCGTAGCATCCGACAGAATCGTATGAGCCAAATTCTGGTCAAAGCCTCCACCGTTCAGTTGATTGGTAAATGCTGCAAAGGCCTCAATATTGTTGCTGTTTGCATAAGAGACGGCATCGGTTGGAGTCGTTCCTACCACTTTGCCAGTCAAATCTACGGAATAGGTCATCGTTGAAATACGAGACAGGTAGGAGCCGTAAGAAGTAAGTGATTGATATGAGTTTTTGTCACCGGAGTAATAGACGTTGTAGTAGCCGAGTACGGTTTTAGTGGAAGAGGTGTCTGCATTTACTTTTGCTTGTGGAGTGGAAAAAGAGGTAATAAGGAGTGCAAGCAGGGCAAACAGGAGATATGGTCTGATTTTCATGCTGATTCCTACCCTTCATGGTGTCTATGTTTACAAGAGTAGGAGATTTCCAATAGTGAGAACAGATGTAAAAAGTAACTATTTTGTTACCAATTATCTCCTGCATTCCCAGCGAAACTGGTGCTAGTTTCCCACAGGAAGGACAATAGAAAAGGCAGATTACCTCGTAACGGGTAGTCTGCCTTCTCCTCAGTATCTATAGAACCATTTTTCAAAATTATTTCTCAAGCAGCTTCAAAAATTGTCGGGTGCGTTCCTGGTCTGGCTGTTGGAATACCTTGGCTGGTGTACCACGTTCCACGATGACACCTTGATCCATAAAAATAACCTCATCGGCTACTTCTCGGGCAAAGCTCATCTCGTGACTGACAATCACCATCGTCATTCCCTCCTGTGCCAGTTCCTTGATTGCTTTCAACACTTCGCCTACCAGCTCGGGGTCGAGAGCAGAGGTCGGTTCATCGAACAACATGACATTCGGGTCCATCGCCAATGCCCGGGCAATCCCCACCCGTTGCTGTTGTCCTCCAGAAAGCTGGGAAGGGAAGTAATCCAGCTTGTCAGCAAGCCCGACCTTGGCAAGCAGTCGCTGTGCTTTTTGCCGTGCTTCTTCCTTTGATTTTTTCTGAACGGTTACAGGACCTTCCATGACATTCTCAACAGCGGTCATATGCGGGAACAGGTTGTAGCTTTGGAAAACCATGCCAGTCTGCTTGCGCAGAGTTGATATTTGCTGTTTGTCTACACGTTTGGAGAAATCCAGATGAAGCTGATTGATTCCTACGACACCTTCATCGGGTTGCTCTAGGATGTTGAGGCAGCGAAGCAGGGTGGTTTTTCCAGAACCGGACGGGCCGATGATGACAACTACTTTTCCTTTTTCGACAGTCAGGGAAACCCCTTTTAGCACGTGAAGATTTCCAAAACGTTTGTGTAAATTTTGAATCGTTATCACAGTTTCAGTCCCCCTCCTGCATTACACGTAGCGGTCTAATCGTTTTTCTAATCTTTCTTGCACAACAGAGAGGGCAGTACAAATGATCCAGTAAATGAAAGCAGCCTCAGAGTAGACTAGCAATGGTTCGTATGTGGCCGCAGCAATTTCTTGTGCCTTACGGGTCATCTCCGGAACCAGTATCGCAGCAGCAAGTGATGTATCTTTCACCAGACTGATGAAGGAATTGGATAAAGGCGGAATAGAGACGCGTGCCGCTTGTGGCAAAATAATGCGTTTCAATGCTTGTGTATATGTCATACCCAATGAGTATGCGGCTTCCCATTGTCCTTTTGCGACAGAAAGTATTGCTGCACGGACGATTTCCGAGCAATAGGCTCCGACATTCAATGAAAATCCGATCACAGCAGACGGAAATGGATCAATGGTGACGCCAACGCTCGGCAAACCGAAAAAGATAATGAACAACTGGACGAGTAGTGGAGTCCCTCTAATGATCGACACATAGGCACGAGCAACCCAACGAAAAATTCCTACTTTGGATAGACGGGCCAATGCTGTAATGATTGCAATAACAAGACCGATTGCAAAAGAGACCAACGTTAAGCTTAAAGAAAAAGTGAAGGCTCCTTTCGCCAAAGGGAGAAAGGAGCTTTGCGCAATGTCAATCCAGCGCGCTAGTTTTTGAGGGTCATCGAACAGGTTATTTAGAAACATCGGCACCAAACCATTTCTCAGAGATTTTCAGGTATGTGCCATCTTTTTGCATTTCGTCCAACGCTTTGTTTACTGCATCTACAAGTTCAGTGCTGCCTTTGCGGAACATGAGACCGTTTTTCGCAACATCTGAGTGCTTGGCAACGATCTTGATTGGTGTGTCAGGTTTTTGGTTGAGAAAATCAAGCAAGGACAATCCATCATTGATTGTTACGTCAACACGTTTGGAGGCAAGCAAGTCAATCGCCTGGTTGAAGCCTTCTACAGCAACAATCTCAGCGCCGTTTTGTTTTGCGATTTCAGTCAGGTTGCTTGTTAATGTTTGAGCTGCTTTTAAACCTTTAATATCTTCAAAACCTTTTACCGTTGTATTGTCTTTGTGTGTGACAAGTACAGCACTAGAAACAATGTACGGGTTAGAAAAATCGTATTTTTCCTGACGATCAGGACGAATTCCTACTTGGTTGGCAATCATGTCGAAACGTTTGGAATCAAGTCCGGCAAACATAGCATCCCATTGTGTTTCCATGAATTCAGCTTTTACACCAAGGCGGTTTGCGATTTCTTCGGCAATTTCCACGTCAAAGCCGGTCAATTTTCCAGATTGGTCATGGAATGTAAACGGTGCATAGGTTCCTTCAGTACCAATCAACAGCTTGCCATCTGCTTTTACTTTTTCGAGCAAATTGGCTGGTTCTTTTGTTTCAGTCGCTGGTGTGGCTGGAGCAGTGCCTGTATTTGGAGCTTGAGCGGACGGTGAGCCGCAACCTGCTAAGACTACGACAAGTGCAAGAAACATAAACATTAGTGAAGAAATTTTTTTCATAGATGTAATCCCCCAGTAAACCGATATGATTTAATGTTGCTACTTTAATTCCAATTTATTATTTTGTCAATACACTTCTCATGAATCTGCTGATCTGCTATGATGTACAAGTGAATAACGAGAGTTCGGGACCCCCTCCTCTCGCTAAACAAAACTAGGGGAGAGTTGAAAAATTTTCTGACCACTCTCCGCGCCGATTTTTGAGTAATTGCATGCGTGATGAGTGGTTTTTATTATTTTCCAATTCCTTCTCCCTTATCCAAATGGAAGTGAGGATTACGAAATGAATACAAGTTTGAATCCGATTGCTCACGTGGAGGTGACTATCTAGATGTCCACATTTGATTTTCCACGCAAGGTGCAGAAGCTGCATGAGGACATTCACCCCGAGCAACTGCGCTATCACAACAAGCGGGTTGCAGTAACGAAAACATTCACATTCGATGCCGCCCACCATCTTCATATGTATGAAGGAAAGTGCATCAACTTGCATGGACACACCTATCATCTGGAGATTACCATCAGCGGCTTTGTCAATGAGATTGGAATTAGCGTCGATTTCGGTACGATCAAGCTGATCTATGAACAGGTAATCAAAGACAAGCTGGATCACCGCTATCTAAATGAGACTCTGCCACCAATGAACACTACAGCAGAAAATATGATCGTATGGATCTGGGAGCAAATTGATCAGCATCTGGAAAGCGCAGGACTGAAACAAACAGGCTGCCGTATAGAGAAGCTGAAGCTGTATGAAACTCCTACCAGCTATGCTACGTTACTCCGTGAGTGGATGGAGGAAGAGTAGGATGGAAGCGATCAATCAACTTCATGAAGACCTTTCGATGGAAGCGAAACTACAATGGAAGCTTCCGATGGTGGAGATTTTTCAAACGGTCGAGGGAGAAGGAACGAGAGCTGGATTTCCGACTACTTTCGTCAGAATATACAACTGCAATCTTCGTTGCACCTGGTGCGATACCGTCTACAGCTACGCACCACATCCTCCAGAGTTTATGGCTACGATTCAGGAGATTGTCCAGCAGGTAGAAGAATTGGGCAACCACTATGTCTGCCTGACGGGTGGAGAACCCCTGATGCACGGAGAAAAATCTCTTGCTCTGGTAGAGGCATTGTCACAAATCGATGCGGTCATAGACATTCATATCGAAACCAACGGGGCTATTGATTTAACCGATTTTGTCGCCCTTCGATCATCCAATTCTTCTATTAAGAACAAAGTTCGTTTCATCATGGATTACAAGCTGCCGGGCAGCGGTGAGATGGAGCGAATGATCGAAGGAAATCTGGAGTTACTTGAACCGCAGGATGAACTGAAGTTTGTCGTGGCAGATGACACCGATTTTACGGTTGCCTGTCAAGTACTGGATCAATACCAACCGCAAGCACTAGCCTTATTCAGCCCCGTATGGGAAACGATGCCGCCTGCGAAGTTAGTAGATAAAATTCTTCAGTCGGGTCGCAAAGGAATCAAATTAAACCTTCAAATCCATAAAGTCATCTGGCATCCAGAGATGAGGGGCGTATAGGAGGAGACACGCATGATCTCAACACAACCAAAAGCCGTTGTCGTTTTAAGCGGTGGTCTTGATAGCACAACCTGCATGGGAATTGCCAAGGAAGCGGGGTTTGAGTTGTATCCGCTAACGTTCGACTACGGTCAGCTTCATAATCGGGAAGTAGAGCAAGCCCGCAAAATAGCCGCTTTCTATGAAGTAAAACAGCACAAAGTCGTCAATATGGGTTTCCTCAGAGAAATTGGCGGAAGTGCGTTGACTGATGATTCTGTGGAGGTACCAACCGATGGCGTGGAAGACGGTATTCCTGCAACCTATGTACCTGCACGAAACCTCATCTTTTTGTCGTTAGCAACCGCTTATGCTGAAGTGATCGGTGCTACACGGATTTACATCGGGGTAAGTGCCGTTGATTTTAGCGGCTATCCGGATTGTCGTCCAGCATTCATCCAATCGATGAGCGGTACGATTAATCTGGCAACCAGAGTGGGAGCAGAGGGAACCAGGCTCTCCATCGAGACACCGCTGCAAAATTTGAGCAAAGCCGATACGGTCAAGCTCGGTCTTTCTCTCGGTGTTCCGTATCATTTGACGACCTCTTGTTATCAAGGCGATGAAGAAGCATGCGGAGTATGCGACAGTTGTCGTCTGCGTATCAAAGGGTTCAAGGAAGCGGGAGCCAAGGACCCTATTCCATATGCAATACCAGTCGAGTGGTAAGGAAGTTCAAAAAGTCCGGGAAACATAGCGTTCGAATTTCTGCGTTGCGTTGCCCCTCCGCTGCTCACGTAGACTCACCTACGTTCCGCTGCTCGGGTCTTCCGCGCCTTGAACTTCGAGGCTCTGTTTGTCCTCCTTTTTGAACAGATTTAAAAATTGAAAGGAAGATGCACAATGGCAGTAGTAGAACATAACCACAGCAAATACAACAACATTCGTTTCGATACACAGGACGAGACAGCAATCATGGTCGATATTCTGGAAACCATTCCTTATGAGTACGTAGGCAAATGGACGGAGATCATGATGCCAACAAACGAATTCACATCCGTGTGCCCATGGTCTGGCTTGCCGGATTTTGCTGATCTCAAAATCTATATCGTACCGAACGAAAAATTGATTGAAATGAAATCGCTCAAATACTATTTGACTTCTTACCGCAACGTAGGTATTTACCAGGAGCATGCGACAAACCGCATCTTGAATGATTTGGTTGCTTGTTGCGATCCGCTCTACATGCGTATCGAAGCAAATTGGAATGCTCGTGGCGGTCTTGGAACCGAAGTATTGGTTGAATATAAGAAGGAACAATAATCGCTCAAGGAGACGACTCAAATGAACGATTGGCGGATGTATCAAGACGCTACCAAGGAAGATAAAGAGGGCTGCGCATGGCACGAGGTGCTGCGAGCGATCGCCCAGTTGAATGGCACGACCAACACAATCGTCCATGCCGCATATGGTGAGCACGTCGATCTCGTAGTGGCAGGCGGCAATGATGGTGTTGTACTTGTGCAATGGAAAGAGTACGAGCCAAAAGAACAGCATTTTGTTCTTTCCACCTCACAACCTTCGGGGCTGATGAAGCTGTTAACGGTTGAAGGAGTAGAAGGTTCCTATCCGAACGAATGGTGTGTTTCCCTTGAGCAGGCTGTTCCCGTTTGTGGAGACTTGCTTCGTACCTGCGAGCGCCCTGAATACGAATCACTTCACTGGAATCACATTGAGTAGAATACTGTTGAGTAGTACAATGAAGATCGGGGATTTGATGCCTCGGTCTTTTTTATTTAGGGGGTACATGTGAAAAATGGAAATGCAACCATTGTTTACTTCGATACTAATCATGGCTGTCATCATTGCGATCGGTGCATTGATTGCAAGCCGTTCTCCATTTACGACAGATGCAAGACAGCTCATGATTACGATTATCGTGAATGTAGCAATGCCCTGTATTATTTTGTATGGAATATTCGCCACGCCAATTGACCAGCATTTGTTGACTCAAATATTCATAATTTTCATTGTTTCTGTGCTGATTAACTGCCTAGGAATGCTGATGGGAGCCATTGGTGCAAAAACGATGGGACTTCCTTCACAAAAAGTGCGGGAAATGGCGATCGTCTCGGGATTAGGAAATACCGGATTTATCGGATTGCCTTTATGTGCTGCTTTGTTTGGGCCGAAAGGTGCATTGCTGGCAGCCGTGTTTGACGCCGGTCTTGATTTTACGATATGGACGATTGGTGTTATGCTTTTACAAGAAAAACAGGAATTTCACATCAAAAATTTGCGAACACTGTTGAATATTCCTATGATCGCCATTATTGTCGGACTTGTGATTGCTACTTTGGGCATTCAACCTCCAGAGGTAGCGAAACAACTGACAGGTATTTTAGCGAACCTCGCTTCACCGATGGCGATGCTTTATATCGGCATGTTGATTCCCACCTTGTTGAAAAACAAGCGCACGGTTTCTCTTCCCATGCTTGGTTTGCCTATTACGATCAAGCTGTTTTTATTCCCCTTGGTGACAATACTGATTTTGTATCTGTCATCTCTTGATCCTGACATCACCCAGGTGGTACTGATTCAGGCAGCGATGCCAACCATTGCGATGGCGTCGATTCTGTTTGCGCGTTATGCCGCTGATGAAGAAATGGGTGCGATGACAACGGTTTTCTCAACACTGCTTGCGCTGGCTACCATCCCGGCGGTTGTGATGATGGGAAATTTGATTTTGCATTTGTAGCATGCGCATACTTGGTACATAGGAGGTGTTCCCTATCATGATAGAGGTATTGAAAGCCTTTGGGGTAGGTGCTGTTTTTGGTATAGTCGTTACGTTTCTGCGTCTTCCGCTCCCCGCACCGCCGACACTGGCCGGAGTAATGGGCATCGTGGGTTTGTTTGTAGGATATTTGGTTGCATCACAATGGATAAAATAATTTGTAATAATTTGTAACGTTTTCAAGGTTCATCCGTTAAATAGTTAGAATGGTCAATAGAATGAAAGAAGGAATCGACATGCTGAAAAAAATAGCTGCTCTGCTTCTTTGTCTAGGTATGCTTACTGCAGTGATTATACCTGCCCAGGCGCAAACGACGATGAATCTCCAGATGGGAGGAAAGTATGTTCAATTAACCAAGTCCTTGAAAAAAATCAACAATCGCACGATGATCTCAATCGATGATGCTGCCAAACTTTTGTTCGGAACGGTCAAAAAGCAGAATAAGGTTGTTACCCTGACAGTAGGCTCTGTTGAATTTGGATTTGACACTTCTGCCCCGCAAATACGAAAAAATTCTACCTGGATCAAGGTGGATCAGGGGGCCATTCTGGACAACGGGACCGTGTATATTCCACTGCGTTGGGTATTGGAGCAATTATCCTTCACTGTCGGATTTAATGCCCAGACCCAAACGATCACCGTGAATTCACAGGGCAAGCCTGACGAGTTTCATCTATTGGAAATGTCTAGCCTGAACAGTGACGAGAAAAAGTTTATAGAAGAAGTGCGAAAGACAAGAGGCGTTCATCAACAAGGTGAACTGGTAGTCATTGCACTCGGAAGTGTGCCAAATCCTGGATATGGGATTGAATTTGACAAACAAAAAGGAAGCTGGGAGCAGGTAAGAATATTTGTGAAACTGACCAATCCCCAGCCTGGACAAATGTATCCGCAAGTCATCAGTTACCCGTATCTTGTTGGCAAAATAAAACTTGCACCTTATACGACTATTGAAGTAGTTGATTCGGATACACGTAAAACGCTCTTCCAAGCTGATTAAACAACCAAATAGACGAAAAGCCAAAACAGCCACATGTGATCAGACAGTGGCTGTTTTTTGATAGAAAAATAAACAAAAATTAAATTTTACAAATTTTATCTATTTTTGTAACTACTAACAAAGTCGCTTCGTCTTATATGGTGGGGAGTAAATACAAAAAATGGAGGATGAGGTATTTTGAAGAAGTTGAGTACAATCATGGCAACTCTTTTAGCGGTAAGCCTGGTTTCTGCAACACCTGTATGGGCTGCGAAAAATTCAAATGGCAATGATAGTAGCCCGGAAAGAGAGAAGCTGAAACATCAACTTATGCTTCAATCCGATGAAAGTCTCACAGTAGGTCAAAACTGGAAACAATCTGCTGAAAAACTGGACATGCTATTAAAGAATGCAAAGAAAAAATCAGTTGCGATTGAAAAACTGCCTAAAGATGTAGAAGAGGCTCTCGAAAAATTGTATCAATCATTCCCGAATTTGAAAGATTTGAAGCTCGACAGAGTAGAGATTATTACTGAATCAAATGACCAACCAGAAATGTGGTACTATTCCTTCAATAAAGAAGTCATCAAAAAAGAAGGCAATAAAAACGTTACTACATACATCAGCGCTTCCGTCTTAGTTGAGGCAAAAACAGAAAATGTTGTCTCCTACAGTTACTACGACTCAGGGGCTAAAAACACAAAAACACCAACGGAAAAAGTTGCAAAGGAGAAAGCTTCTTCCTTCCTTTCTAAAGTATTGGGTGATGAAGCAGAAAAGTTCAAAATTACTGATGTGTTCATCACTCAAGAAGAAATTGACAATGAATCTCGCGGCTATGCATATGTAAATTTTTCACGATTGATTCATGACATTCCACTTTCAAACATGGGGGTTAGCATCGTTATTAATGGAGACGGTCAAATCGAAAGTTATAACTGTGACTTGCGATTAAATAACATTGACGAATCCGACTTCCCGAACCCGAATAAAGCAATCAAGAAAAAGGATGCAGAAAAGGCTTTTGAAGAGTTATCTGATTTAAAACTTGTCTATGCGAAAGAACAAGTGATCGAAATGGATACGAAAAAGAACAAGTACAAAACAAAACCGGTACTGAAGTACGTCCCGGGCTTCAACGGTCATATCGATGCTTTAACAGGTGAAGAGATTGAATACTATTACGGGAAGTATGAAACTCCAGAAACAGTTAAGCTTTCGGCAAAAGGAGAAGAGATCATTCTCAAATCACGTCAAGATGCTGAGGAATTTCTGAAAGATAAATTTGATTTAGACGTAAGCAGTTGGAATTTCAGAGAAAAAGAGTATGACAGCTTGGATAAGAAGGTCAAAAGATTTTCGTGGGATCAGGGAACGGATGAGCGAAGCCAGTTAGTGATAATTTCTATAGATCAAAAGACAGGCAAGTTACTTGACTATATCAACAGGGATGTTTTAGAAGATAAACAACCAGAAATCAAGATTTCAAAAGAAGAAGCAAAAGAGCAAGCTATCCAGGCTATCGAAAAATTTGCAGAGAAAAGTGTAACGGAAGGAGAACTGGCCTTGGTTGGTTCACCAACTTTTGAAAACATACCTGATTGGGTGGATGAAGACAAACTTCCGAACATCATTCGTCAGGGCTATTATTTCCGCTTTAATCAACTGCATCAGAATGTTCCTGTGGAAGACAGCTCCTATCGTGTGCAGATCGATGCGGAGACAGGTGAAATCGTTAGACTCAATTTCAGTGATGATTACGACAACAGTGTTCTGCCGGCTAATGAAGATACGGTAACAAAACAAAAGGCAACGGATGCGTACACGGATAACCTTTCATTAGAAATGATGTATCAGTATCCTGAATATTATGGGCAGGTGGCTCCTGAACCTATTCTTGTGTATTACTCCAAGGATAAAAAGACAGGCTATATTGATGCATTTACCGGAAAAATAGTTGAAATAAAAGTTAAATAATGGGTTTTGCAAGAGACGAGCTTTGATATTCAAAAGGCTTGTTTCTTGCGTTTGCAGTGTATTTTGATTGTCGAAAGCATTGCCTAAAAGAGAAGGGGAATATTTATCTTTCATGTAAATATTGGCAAGTGTATAATAACTTTGAATTACAAATATATAGAAATTATGGGAGGAATCGGTTGTGAAAACAGCAAACAAAGTACTGGCGGCAGTGATGGCAGTAAGCCTTCTATCGCCTGCACCTGCATGGGCTGCAAAGCAAAATCAAGATGAGAGAGAGTCCAAACACTCACGCTATCAACAGCAACTGGAGTATGCTGAAAAGGGAATACAACCGCTTTATCCTTATGCAATCAATGAGCAGAAAACGAAACTTCAAGAATGGGACAAGCAACCAGCCGTATACAAAAATGCAAAGAAAAAACAAATCAATGTAGAAAAAATGCCCGGAGAGATGGAGGATGTCCTGAAAAAGGCATACGAAATTTTCCCGGAACTCAAAGAGATGAAAGTCACGGAAGGTACTATTCTTTTTGAGGATGGCGAACGTCCAGAGCTGTGGGGATTCGAATTTGAAAAAGAGGCGAAAAATAAAACAGTTGCACGTGCACGATTAACCATTGAACCAAAAGACGGGATCATCCTGAACTACGATATGTACAACAATGAGTGGGAATACGATAAGTCCGTTACAGAAAAGCAAGCAAAAGAGCAGGCAACAGCTTTTGTGAAAAAAGTGCTAGGAAAAGAAGCAGGAAAATTTAAAGCAACGACTGTCAAGTTATATGGCATTGATGAAGATGATGATGACGATGATGATGACGATGACGATGATGATGAAGTTGTAAAATACGGATTCGTTGATTTCTCTCGGATGATCAATAACGTTCCTTATGCCAATGGAGGACTCAACGTCGTCATTGATGGTGAGGGAAGAGTACGTAATTACGATTGCGAATGGACAAGCCTGTTTATCGATGAATCAGTATTTCCTGATCCAAAAGATGCGATCAAGCAAAAAGATGCAAAAAATGCCTTCATGAAGCTGGAAGACATGTCCCTGTTATACCGCAAGGCGCAAGTAATTGAGATTGATTATGAAAAAGACGAAGAGAAAACAAGACCGGTGTTAAAATATGTTCCTGACTATTATGGAAACATGGACGCAATTACCGGTGAAGAAGCAGAGGATATGGAAAGAGATGGCCAGGCAACTTCGGAGAGGGTAGAGCTGACTCCGGAAGGCATTGAACTGAAAGCAGCTTCCCGTGAAGAGGCAGAAAAGCTGCTGAAAGACGTATTTGCCCTCGATGTTGCTGGTTGGGAATTTGATCAATATCCAGATGATGACGATGATGAAGACGAAGAAGAGAGCCAATATATTCGATATTCTTGGTATAAATATGACAAGAACAGCGATCAGGAAGTTGAACTAATGGTAAACAAAGCAACAAATGAAGTGATCAGATACTATTTCGATGAATATCTTGATGATGAAAATGAAGACGATGATGTGAAGATCTCAGAAAAAGAAGCGAAGAAAATTGCTCTCGACACGCTGCAAAAATATTTGCCAATCGATATGAAAAAAGGAGAGCTCGTTCTGCGGTATTCTCCGAATCTCGCTAATCTTCCGGACTGGGTAGATGAAGAAGAGATTCCATCGTATTATAAGGAACGTGACTACTACTATGTCTTGCGTGAATTGCATCAAGATGTTCCGATTGAAGACAGCACATCCTGGGTACGAATTGACAGTAAGACTGGCAAAATCCAGAGCTTGGGCATCAATCGGGATAATCAAGAAGTCAAGCTTCCTGACAATACCAAAACCGTATCTGCAGAAAAAGCAGAGGAAGCCTACGTGAACAATCTCGATTTCAGATTGGTCTATGTATGGCCTGAAATCTATGATCAAAAAGCACCAAAGCCAGTCCTCATCTACTCAACTGATACTCGTTATGCAGGATACATCGATGCATTCACGGGTCGTTTGGTAAAACTGAAAAAAAAGAATGACGACTAAATAAACAGCGCTTGTATTCGTTGCGTAAAATATGGTACTGTATTGGAAATGAGTGTAAGAAATCTTTTATGAAGGAGGTGCAAGTACGTTGATCGGTTCCGTTCAAGCATGGTTTATTGTTGAAGCTACTAGTTTGACACATGATTTTTTCCGCCAAGGGGGAAGTCTGTCTTCTGGCAGCTATACAACTGAATGGAACAACGATAATAAGGCGTACCTGCATCAGTAAGCTTAACTTGTAAATTCGTAACTTTTACCAGTAAAGCCACGGGTAGCATGCCTGTGGCTTTTTTTGCGTTCAATTTTTTACCAGGTGGGTTTAAGGAGGAAATATCGATGATCATCATTTCTGTACAGAACCTGTTTAAATCGTATGGATACAATCCTGTTTTGGAAGATGTTTCGTTTGAAGTTAAAGCGGGAGATCGCATCGGCTTTGTTGGGCCTAATGGTGCCGGCAAAACCACGCTGTTCCGGATTCTTTGTGGGATGGAAACCGTTGATAAAGGGCAAGTGTTTCGGACAAAGGATTGTAAGTGGGCGTATTTGCCGCAAACTCCACAGTATCCGTCGGAGTGGACCGGAGAGCACGTCATCCGCAGTGCCTTCCATGAAGCGCTGACCCTTGCCGGCCAAATGAGGCACGTAGAGCAGTTGATGGGTGACCGTTCACTCGGAGATCGGTTAGAAGTTCTGATGAATCGTTATCAAGCCATGCAAGAGCGATTCGAACAATTGAATGGATACCAGATTGAGGCTACCATGTCACAGGTGATCAATGGGCTGGGTATAACGAAAACAATGCTGGCAACGCCATTTGAACAACTGAGCGGTGGAGAGAAAACCAAAGTCGGTTTGGCAAAGATATTGTGTGAGAAGAGTGATGTACTGTTACTCGATGAGCCTACCAACCATCTGGACGTGGAGTCGATGGAATGGCTGGAGAAATTCCTGCTTGATTACGCAGGCACAATTCTCATTATCTCGCACGATCGTTATTTTCTCGACGCAATTGCTACCACCATCTGTGATGTAGACAACGGGAGCATTCAGGTATATGAAGGGAACTACTCCTTCTTTATCAAGGAAAAGGAAGAACGGCTGTTGCGTGAATTCGCCGAGTATCAGGAGCAGCAAAAAAAGATAAAAAAGATGAAAGAAACCATTAAACGTCTGAAAGAATGGGCAAACCAGTCCAATCCTCCGAATGCAGGGCTTCACCGTCGTGCCAAAAGTATGGAGAAAGCATTGGAGAGAATGGAAAAAATCGATCGACCGAAGCTGGAAAATGAAAAAATCGGCCTTCAGTTTCACCGGGCAAGCCGAAGTGGGGAAGAAGTGATTGTCCTTGAAGATATCGATATGGGCTTTGGAGAAAAACAATTGCTGTACAAAGCCAATCTGCTGCTTCGCAACGGAGACCGAAAAGCGCTCCTCGGCCCAAATGGCTGCGGCAAATCGACACTGATCAAAATGGTGATGGGCCAGTTGGAACCCTTGCAAGGAAAGTACAAGATAGGTCCGAGCGTGAAAGTCGGCTATTTGTCCCAACAAGCCATTGAAGGAGATCCAAAACGCAGAGTTATCGAGGTATTTCGAGATACTGTCGATATGACAGAAGGCGATGCCCGTCATGTGCTGGCCAAGTTTCTGTTCTACGGAGAGCAGGTGTTCAAGCGGCTGGAGAATTTAAGCGGCGGCGAAAGAATGAGATTGCGGTTAGCGCAGCTTATGCATCAGGAGATGAACCTGCTGATTCTCGATGAGCCGACCAACCACCTCGATATTGACTCAAGAGAAACGTTGGAGGAGGCGATCGTCCACTTCCGAGGCTCTCTGCTAATCGTCTCGCATGACCGTTACTTCCTGCAAAAAGTGGTTGATGGCGTATTTTATATCGAGAATCAGCAAATTGTTCATTATGAAGGAACCTATCAGGAAACCCGTGAGAAAAGACAACGGGAGCACAAGGTAAAAGATGCCCAGAAACAGAGTGTGAAAACGCAAGCGGCACAATCACCAATCCAGCCAACGTCAGTCCAGGTACAGGAGAAGCGTGAAGCTGCCCCGCAGGAGACCAAGCGGGTAAACACGTTCAAAATCAAGCAGTTGGAAGAGCAAATTGATGAATGGGAAAAGAAACGTGATGAGTTCCAACGGTTGCTGGCCAGTGGTTCCAACGACTATGAGCAGTTGCAGACTTGGCAACAGGAAGTAGATCAATGTGAAGCGAGAATCGCCGAGTTGTATGAGATGTGGGAAGGGATGCAGGGGTAAGGAAAAACAAATCAGCCCGCCTATTTAAAATAGACGGGCTGATTTACTTATGCATGCAATTTTCTATACTTGTGAATGAATCGAAGGAAGGCTTTTCTTCCGAATTTCAAAGATGGCAAGGAGAAGAGCGATACAGATTGCACCCAAGACAAAAGGCCAGGTCGGCTGGATTTCGTACAAGAATCCAGCAACAAGTGGACCGACAATACGCCCCAGGCTGTCCATTGAGCTCATCATCCCCGAAGTGACACCCTGACCAAGAGAGGTGCGTTGAGTAATCATCGCAGTCGAAGTGGCACGAATCATCCCTTGACCAGCACCGAAAAACGACAAAACGATCGCAAAGGACCAGAAATTGTAACCAAACGAAACTGCAGAAAAGCCAATGACATACAACAACAGACCTAGAGCAAGGATGGCTGGTTCACCGAACGTTTTGACCAGTCTGCCAATCATTCCACCTTGGATGATCGCTGCAATAATCCCCATCACCAGGAACATATAGCCTAAATCCTTCGACGTCAGTCCGTACAAATCAGCGATATAAAGCGCAAAGACAGCTTCAAATCCGGCAAAAAATAGTGAGACGAAGAACAAAATATTGTACATCAGCGAGAGGGGACCGGTCAGTGCCTCAAGCGGATTGCGTCTCTTTTCACGAACGGCATTGGCACGTTTTTCACGCGGCAAGCTCTCTGGCAACACGACGATTACGGTGAGAAAGGTTAGAAATGCCAAGAGACCAGATGCAAAGAATGGGTAGGAAAAATGATACTGGCTGAGAATACCGCCGATAGCAGGACCAAAAACAAAGCTTAGCCCTACACCAGCACCGATGATCCCCATTCCTTTGGCTCGTTCCTCAGCAGGGAACCAGTCGGCTACCATTGCGCTGACTGTCGGAATCGCTGCTGCCGATACGATACCGGCCACAATCCGATAGAATAGCATTTCCGTGTAGGTGGTCGAAAGTCCAAACAGGACAAAGGTGACAGAAAAACCAAGTAGTCCAAACAGAATCAATGGTTTTCGTCCCACCCGATCAGATAAAGCCCCCCAGATGGGTGAGAAAATAAACTGCATGATATTATAGCTTGCAAACAGAATGCTGATTTCAATAGGTGTAGCGCCGATTCCTTTAGCGAAATAAGGCAAGATGGGAATGATAATACCAAAACCAAGCATCATGAGAAACATGATGATAAAGAGCAGCAGCAGATGTTTCTTTTGCACTACGAAAACCTCTTTCTACGAAAAAATGATAACAAGAAGGAAGCTTTTTTTACCATACGTGATGAAAAGAGGGAAGTCAAGCAATGTACGAACATCAATTTGTTGCAAGACGTGCTATAATGAGAGTTTAGTACGGATGAGAAACAGAGCAAGGTGTGTGATAGAGAATGGATCAAAAAATACTGTATTATTTCGCTTGGCAGGAAGACATCTGGCTGGATGAATTTCTGGATCGCTTTCAGGAGGTCATTGCGCTTGTTCCTACAGCTAAGTCGCTACAAGAAATTCAGGATGCGCCTTCACAGAACAAAGTAATTGTAGTCAATGTAGAAGAGCAGCCGGATGAGACTGAGTTGTTCTTGCAGACTCTTCTCAACACCAGTCTGTATGATAATGTACCTGTATTCTTCGTCGGGTTAGACAGTGAACAAAAGAAAGCGGAATGGGTGTCCCGTTTTCCGAGAGCCAAGGGTATCGTTGTAGAAGAACATACCTATGATTATAACTATGAACCGATTCTCAGTCAGATCGAAGCGGAGTGGGAGAAGTGAAACCAGCATCCGATTTTAATTGGAAAGAATTCTTGAATCGCTTTGGGATTTTCATCTATACTGGTGATCCGGAAGGCGATTTGCTTTTAATTGAAGACGAGATTCGTGAACTGAGACAATTGCACATGATTGACGATGAGGAATTCATGAGTGCGATGATCGAGATTCGCAAACGCAAAAATGAATTGAATTCATAAGCAAAACAAAAAAGAGTCCACACGACAAATGTGGATTCTTTTTTATTTGTACTTTGAGCAAAACTAATGGATGCTTTTCTTTTTGAAGCGTCCGCCTTTGACATCGTGAATGTTTCCGACAGCCAGAAACGCAGATGGATCAACTTCTTCTACAATTAACTTCAGCTTGGCTTCTTCCAGACGGCTGATGACGCAGAAAATGACTTTTTTGTCGTCACCTGTGTAGCCGCCTTCTCCGTTCAAGTATGTAACCCCACGTCCAAGACGGGCGACGATGACGTCTCCGATCTCTTTATAATAATCACTGATGATCCAGACCGATTTTGATTCCTGGAAGCCCTCTATTGTAATATCTATCATCTTGTAGGCAATGTAGTAGGCAATAAGCGAATACATCGCATGATCCCACCCGAAGACGAACCCGGCACTGGCCAAGATGAAGAGGTTGAAAAACATGACAATTTCGCCAACAGAGAAAGGTAGTTTTTTAGTGAAAAGTATCGCAACGATTTCTGTCCCATCCAACGAACCGCCGTAGCGAATGACCAGGCCAACACCAACGCCTAGAATGATTCCGCCGAAAACAGCAGCCAGAAGCGGATCTTCAGTTAAACCTGGGACGGGGTGCAGCAGTGTCGTACCAATCGACATGATCGTGACACCGAACAGTGTGGAGATTGCAAATGTTTTACCAATTTGTTTGTAACCGACGAGCAAGAAGGGCAAATTGAGGACAAAGAGAAAAACTCCCAGAGGAAATGCGGAGAGATGGGAAAGAATAATTGATATTCCGACTATTCCTCCATCGATAATCTGATTTGGTACCAAAAAAATTTCAAGTCCCACTGAAACAAAAATGGCTCCAAGCAATATAAACAAAATTCGTTTAATTAATTTTGGATAACTCAATTTCTGATGTGATACTTTTTGTACAGCATTTTCCATGGTGATGCCTCCTTCTTCTGTGATATAAACATTTTCTTATGCCCAACAATAATCATAACATAGGATGGATGCTAATTTTTTCTCATTTGGTCAAAAAGTCAAGGAAATATCTTTTTAACTCATTTGGCAAGCTATGATATAATCACACTGCCAATAATTCGCAGGGAGGACGAAGAGGAATGACTACCCAATATGCTACCGTTGATCAAGTGGCGATTAATACGTTGCGTACTCTCGCAATTGACGCCATCGAAAAAGCAAATTCAGGACACCCAGGCATGCCGATGGGTGCAGCGCCGATGGCACACGTTTTGTGGAGCCGTTTTATGAAAGTGAATCCGAAAAAACCAAGCTGGATTGATCGCGATCGTTTTGTTTTATCTGCTGGACATGGCTCCATGCTTCTCTATGCAATGCTGCATTTGATGAAGTATGACGTGAGTTTGGAAGACTTGCATAACTTCCGTCAATGGGGCAGCAAAACACCTGGACACCCTGAGTACGGACATACACCAGGGGTAGATGCTACGACTGGTCCACTTGGACAAGGAATTGCTACTGCTGTGGGTATGGCTATGGCAGAGCGTCATCTGGCAGCTACATACAACCGTGAAGGACATGAGATTGTCAACCATTACACCTATGTCATTTGCGGTGATGGCGACTTGATGGAGGGTGTATCTGGAGAAGCATCTTCTTTTGCAGGCCATCTCAAACTTGGCAAATTAATCGTATTGTACGATTCCAATGATATTTCACTTGATGGTGAACTGAGCCGTTCTTTCTCTGAGAATGTGGCACAGCGTTATCAGGCATACAACTGGCAATACCTTCGAGTAGAAGATGGGAATGATCTGGCTGCGATTGATGCTGCTCTTGCAGAAGCACGTCAGGACTTAGACCGCCCTACATTAATCGAAGTAAAAACAACTATTGGTTACGGAAGCCCGAACAAAGGCGGCACTTCCGCATCTCATGGTGCGCCACTTGGCAAAGACGAAATTAAATTAACGAAGCAAAACTACAACTGGGCCGAGGATGCTGAATTCCATGTGCCGGATGAAGTAAATGCTTTTTATCAAGCAAAAGCAAATGAAGGCGAGAAACAACAGGCTGAGTGGCAAGCTCGCTTTGATGCGTATGCAAAAGCTTACCCTGAGCTGGCAAAACAGTTTACACTCGCAATCAGTGGTGAATTGCCTGAGAACTGGGATGCTGAGCTGCCAGTATACGAGGTTGGCACCAAGCTTGCTACTCGTGTAGCATCTGGTAATGCAATTAATGGACTTACCAAAAATGTTCCTTTCCTCATTGGTGGATCGGCTGACCTGGCTCACTCCAACAACACCGTGATCAAAGGTGGAGGCGATATGCTTCCAGGCAGCTACGAAGGTAAAAACATCTGGTTCGGCGTACGTGAATTCGCAATGGGTGCAGCCCTCAATGGTATGGCACTTCACGGTGGACTCAAAGTATACGGTGGCACATTCTTCGTCTTCTCTGATTATGTGCGCCCGGCAGTGCGTCTGTCTGCGTTGATGAAACTGCCTGTAACCTATGTATTTACTCATGATTCCATTGCTGTTGGTGAAGACGGACCGACGCATGAGCCGATCGAACATCTCGCTTCTTTCCGTGCGATGCCAGGTCTTACTGTGATTCGTCCTGCTGATGCAAATGAAACAAACGAAGCATGGCGTTATGCAGTTAGCCGCAAAGATGAGCCTGTTATGCTTGTGCTGACTCGTCAGAACCTGCCTGCAATGGCGGAAACGCAAGCAAAAGCGGCAGAAGGCATCTCCAAAGGAGCGTATGTAGTTGCAGATGCAGAAAACGGGCAACCGCAAGTTCTCCTGCTCGCCTCTGGTTCCGAAGTAGCTCTTTGCATGCAAGCTCGCGCCGAGTTGGCAGCAAAAGGCATCGGGGCACGTGTCGTAAGCATGCCAAGCTGGAGCCTGTTTGAGCGTCAATCCAAAGAGTACCGTGATTCTGTGATTCCACCTAGCGTCAAAGCACGTGTAGCAGTGGAAATGGCTGCACCACTTGGGTGGGAACGCTACTCCGGCGATCATGGTGTCGTTATCGGAATCAATACATTCGGTGCTTCTGCTCCTGGAGACCGCATCATGAAAGAATACGGCTTCACAGTAGAAAATGTTGTGGAAAGTGCAGTGAAATTGCTCTCCTAACAAGCAAACGGAAGAAAACGGTTAAAATCAGCTAAGCCTTTCTCGTGACTTCACGAGAGGGGCTTTTTTTCAATTATATGAGGGTGAATGGCAGGATTTCCTCCCTCGACAAAAGGAATATGATGTGGAATCATAGATAGCTAGAGGTGATCTTAGGGCCGTGGCGAAACTTTTTGGCGCAGATATCGTCTATAGTGTTGGAGAGAGGAAAGAGACCAGGAGGTACACAATGGCTCAAGCCAAGAAAAAAGGAAAAGCAAAGAACAGATGGCTGATGTTTGTCATTTCGTTTCTTGTTTTACTGATGTTTAGTGTAATTGGTGGTTACTTTGCCCTGATGTATGCGGGCGGGCAAATGATCGACATGCAAAAAATTGCTGATATTAAGCTGGAAGCATCTGAATTGTACGATAAAAATGGCACAAAAATCGCAAACCTTTACGTAAAAGAGAACAACCGCACCTATGTCAAATACACCGAGATTCCGCAACACGTCATTGATGCTTTTATTGCAGTAGAGGACAGAAGATTTTTTGATCACAACGGGATTGATATGGTTCGGATCGGCGGAGCGATCATCAAGGATATTACCCATGGAGAGCTGGTTGAGGGTGGCAGTACGATTACCCAACAGCTCGCCAAAAACGTATTCCTCTCCAATGAACAGACATTCTGGCGCAAAACCAAAGAAATGAGTATCGCAATTAATCTTGAGCAGAAATACTCGAAGCAAGAGATTATGGAGATGTATCTGAACAAGATTTACCTCGGTCACGGGGTTTTCGGGGTTCAGAATGCAGCACAATTATACTTTGGCAAAAATGATATTAAGAAAGTTACGTTGGAAGAAGCAGCGATGTTAGCTGCGATTATTAAGGCGCCATCACACTATTCACCGTTCCTAAAGCCTGATAAGGCAAAAGAGCGTCGTGACACGATTCTTCGTCTGATGATGGAGCAAGGCTTCATTACACAGGAACAGAAAGAAGCAGCTCAAAAACAACCGATTCCTACCAAAAAGACGAAGCTGGACGGAGCAATCCCGGCTGGTTATGAATCGTATGTTGATTACGTCGTAGGGGAAGCAGAAGAGAAGTACGACATCAGTGAAGAAATGCTGTACCGTGGAGGCTGGAAAATCTACACGACATTCGATCCAAAAGTCCAGGATGCGATGGTGACAGCCTTCAAAAACGACAAGCTTTTCCCGAAAAAAGGGCCAAAGCAGATCGTTGAAGCAGGTATGGTCGTGATGGACAAAACAGGCGGGGTTGCAGCCATTATGGGTGGACGCAATTACTCGCACAAGGGCTTCAGCCATGCTGTGGGAATGACTCGTCAGCCAGGATCTGCATTCAAGCCGCTTGCTGTCTATGCTCCAGCTTTTGAAGAGAAAGACTACAATGCCAATTCTACATTGCCGAACAACAAGCAAGATTTCAACGGATACAAGCCGAACAACTGGAATGGAAAGTACAGCGACAGCGTAAGTCTCAAGTATGCAATGGAGCAATCATTGAACATTCCTGCCGTCTGGCTGCTCAATGAGATTGGTATCGGTAAAGGGATCGACTATGTGAACAAGTTCGGTATCCAACTGGATAAAGAAGATCGCAATCTTTCCATCGCTCTGGGTGGACTTAGCAAGGGAACCTCTCCGCTCAAAATGGCGCAGGCGTATACAGCCTTTGCCAATGGAGGGGTGATGTCGGAAGCACATGCCATCACCAAAATCACGGATGACCGAGACAACACCGTTGGTACGGCACAATTGAAGCAGACAACCGTGATCTCAGCGAAAACAGCGTGGGACATTCATAATCTGCTTGTTGCAGTAGTGAAAAACGGGACAGGGAAAGCAGCGCAAATGGATCGCCCTGTCGCCGGGAAAACAGGTACGACACAGTCACAGCATGGCAGTTCAAAGGCAAATCTGGATGCGTGGTTCGTCGGCTACACGCCTGAATATGTGGGAGCCGTCTGGATGGGCTTTGACAAGGAAGACAAACAGCATCTTATGTACGACGGAAGCTCCAAGACGGCGAAGCTGTTCCGGGAGGTTCTGAACAAAGGGCTGAAAGGTATGAAGGTGACCTCGTTCCAACCGCCTGCAGGTATAGAAGAGAAAAAGCAAGAGGAAGAAAAACCAATCACTCTTGATGCTGTTCTTGCCATGGAGAATTCTGAACCCAAGGTTGTACTCAGTTGGTCAGGAGCCGAAGGGCAAGATTTGACCTATGATGTATATCGCTTTACTGATTCCCCGGACAATAAAGAAATGTTGCTTGCCGGAACAAAAGAGACGACATTCGTTGATCCAGTTCAGGGGGCTGTGCTGTATAAATACGTAGTCATGGCACGAAAAGCGGACGGCAGTGAAGGGCAAATTTCCAATGTTGCCAATGTTGATATTTCTACACTTGAACAGATGCTTCAGGACAGTGAAAATCTGCATCAGGAAGGTACAGAGGATCAACCAGATCAGGGTAACGGTGAGATTCCGCCGCCAGATATTCCAAGTGATAACACCGGTGGAACACCTGAAGATGGTTTGAATCCGGATGGGAACGGTCAAGACGGCAGCAATCAAGGTGGAAGCGATCCAAACAACGGGCAGAATCCGGATGGAGGACAGACCACTCCAAATCCAGATGATGCGGGGGAAACGCCTCCGCCAGGAATTGATTTGCCGGTGGTTCCGTTGCCAGACCAGCCTACCAATAACTAACTGGTCACCTTCGACAAAAAGTTCCTTTTTCGGTAAAGTTGACAGTTTTTATACTATTTTCACTTCTTGCCACACATGATACAATTGACCTACATTAGAGAAAACGGGTTACCCGTGTGAGCGACTTAACGAGGGAGGAAATCACATGTCCGATAAACAACAAAACCTTCATGAGTTTTTTGCAGAAAAAATGGAGAAAGCAAAAATTCAATTTGAGCGGGCACTTGATTGCAAACATACGGATTTCGATGATTTGTACCCATACATGAATGAGCAGCCACAATTCTTTTGGTACAAACGTTATGTCGCTTGGTCTGAATTGCTAACAATTGTGAAGCTGGCAGATGAACTCGGACTCGAATGGCAAAATCAATTCTCTCCGCTCCAGGTTGAATTCATTCAAGGAAAAGTGCTCCAGGGCAAAGTGTTAGACAATTGGTATCCTGAAGGAGATAACAAAGAAGAAGAAAGTGTTAGTCAAATGGAAGAATAAGTATGTTTGTCACCAATGAAATAAGACACAAGGATCTGTCTCCACTCGAGACAGATCCTTTTTTGTTTGCGGTATTCACTGTCCCGGTATTATTATCAAAATAATTGACATAATTATGACCTGGTACTAATATCAAGTTATAATACCAGAAATATAAAGCGAAGGAGACAACCGAATGCGATCAAAAGCAAGAATTACAGCTATTGGTACCTACGTACCTGAAAAAAAACTTACCAATGACGATTTAGAAAAAATTGTTGATACAAACGACGCTTGGATTGTACAAAGAACTGGCATGAAGGAAAGAAGAATTGCTGGTGATAATGAATATGCCTCTACATTAGCTTATAAAGCCATTGAAGATTTAGTAGAGCATTATAATAAAGACCTTTTCGACGTGGATTGTATATTGGTATCAACGACTACACCTGACTACGCTTTTCCAAGCGTTGCCTGTCAAATACAAGAGCATTTTAATATTCAACAGACCGGTGCTGTTGATTTCAACGCAACTTGCGCTGGTTTTACTTATGGGTTACATCTGGCGAATAGTTTAATTACATCTGGTCTTCATCGCAAAATTTTAGTTGTAACGACAGAAACCTTATCCAAAGTTACAGATTACACAGATCGGACCACATGTATCTTATTTGGAGATGGAGCCGCAGCAGTTCTAATAGAAAAAGATGAAAAATTGCCGAGTTTTATAGCTACCCATATTGGTACAAATGGGGAAGGAGGTATGCATGTTTACCGTGCGAATTTATCGAACACCATGTTTGGAAATCCTTTAAAAACTCACGGCAAGATGGTTCAAAACGGAAGGGAAGTATATAAATGGGCATCACGCACACTGCCGATTGGTATTAAAGAGTTGTTGCGTCAATCGGAGTTACCAATAGATAAAATGGACTGGTTTGTTCCACATAGTGCAAATTTACGAATGATTGAATCCATCTGTGAAAAGTCAGGTTTCCCGATAGAAAAAACACTAACTAGTGTAGAGTACATGGGAAATACCTCTTCTGTTTCTATTCCATTAGCCTTACAGATAGGGATAAACGAAGGAAAGTTAAAAAATGGAGACACTCTTTTACTTTATGGATTTGGAGGAGGACTTACACATGCTGGACATATCATTAATTGGAATTTACCAAAGTAAAAAGATGAAGTGTTTGAAATTGATGGAAAGGGTCTCTCGAAGGGATACTAAGAAATAAAGAGGATCCAGGCTCAAATAAATGAGTTTGGATCCTCTTTTGCACGCTTTCTTTCTTCATCAATGCAGCCAACTATACGTAACGCCAGGAGTCTCCTCATCTTTTCCCGCAGGCAATAGAAAGGGTGAGGCGTTGGACCAGGTGGCAGGTGCTGATTTTTTATTGGAAATGACGACTTCCGTCCCGAGCGAAGTAAAGGAGTACAGTTCTTCCACATCGTTATTATGGAGTCGGACACAGCCTAATGACTCGTTTTTGCCGATACTCGATGGTTTATTGGTGCCGTGAATGGCAAAATCGGTATTGGCAAAAAGCATGCCCCGAGTCCCGTAGATGCGATCATGACCAATAGGATTGTTGATCTTGTGGCTGATCCGGAAAAAACCTTGTGGGGTAGATTGTTCTTGCCCCAATCCAATCGGGTACCTGCGCACAATATGGGATCCGCTAAGCAGGGTCAAGCTGTAAGTAGCTTGATGAATATAGATTTGCAGCGGCTCCAATGAAATCATTGGCTCTGGATAGGAAAGCAGCGGAACGACTCTGCGCAAGCTGTTCCAGGCATCTGTGTTACGGAAGGAAGCGGGATAATAAGGCCATTCCTGTGACGCCATCCCGTTTGTTTTGTCTTTCGTTTGGGTGAGCGCCCGATTGTCTGTTCGTTTGATGAATTGTGGAATGGCGCTAACCGTGTTTTGCGGATAGGGCCTATCCAATTCGCTCAATTTATTCGGTAACCGCCCGGTGGTTTGATAGTAACGGAACAAGGCATTGCGTATCGTCAGCACTTTTGCCAGTTCCGTTTGTTCTTTTGCCAAGGCTTGCTTACTCGTAGTGACAAGCGCATCCTTTTCACAAGAACAAGCAGGATCAAACCATTTTTGCCGGATGATTGTTTTCTTGACGGGATCAAACTGCACGATGCCTTTTACCTGCCGAGGCTGATAAAATAAAAGTGGTGTATAGAGCGGCAGGCCGTCTGTTTCAGAGATCGCAATAACGGTGTATGGTTTGGAATAATAGAGTCGCCGTTGTGTTACATACTTTTCCACCTGCTTCGCTGCTTCCTGACTGGACATTGACGCTGGAACAGCAATTACTTCCGTATGGGAACTGGCGACCCGCAGACCGGGTTGTTCTTCGGAGATGCTGCTGTCCTCTTGTTGGGTAAACAGACCAGAAAACAAGGTGGTTAGAAAAAGAAGAGCAGCAATCCCTCGCCTGAGGATTTGCAAACGTTTTTTTTGCTTTTTCTCACGGAGCAAACGATGATAAGCCTCACGAGCGTCTTCAGTTGAGGAAGTGTCGCCTTGTTTCGCCCACACAGCCCTGCGATAAGATTCCAGCGCTTTATCCGGCTGATTCAGCTTTTCCCATTCACGCCCAAGATACAACCACCCGATTACATCATCGGGGTTATTTTTTGTATAAAAACGATAAAAAGCAAGCTCATCAAGGGCAGGATACTGCATCAGAAAAGTCATTTTTTCTTGGTAAAAGTCAGCCTTACTCACACGTCTCCCCCCTATCAAACATATCGGTAGGAAATGGTAAAATGATTAGATACAATCAGGAAAGGATCGAGAGGCATGAACAAAACGGATCGGTTGCTGGCGATCGTGCTGGAGCTGCAACGCAAAGGTACACTTCGAGCGGAGGATTTGGCTGCCATTTTCGAGACGAGCGTGCGGACGATCTATCGGGATGTTCAGGCACTAAGTGAGGCGGGAGTACCGATATTTGGTGCTCCAGGAGTGGGATACTCTCTGATGGAAGGTTATTTTTTGCCGCCGATCAGCTTTACCGTTGAAGAAGCTGTGGCGTTGCTGATCGGTACGGATTTTATTGAACAGAAATTTGATTCAGACTATGGGGCGATGGCTAGTACCTCCCGTAGAAAAATCGAGGCTATTTTACCAGAGTCGGTACGTAAGGATGCGGAACAGGTACGCACAACCATCAGGCTGCTGCATGCAGGAGAAGGGTCAATTAGTGTTTTGGAAAAAGAGTATCTGCAACTTCTTCGTCAAGCCATCTCGGAAGAGCGCAAGGTCATGTTCCATTATGCCAAAAACAAACCGGATGCGGAAGGAAATCGCAGGAGTATTCGGGCCGTTGCGCCATATGGACTCGTGCTTGTAAACGGCTATTGGATTCTTATTGCTCATTGTGATCTTCGGGGAGAGATTCGCCATTTCCGCTTGTCCCGAATGAGTGATCTCAGTATTCTCGAAGACAAATATACATGCCCATCTGATTTCAATTTGCAGGAATACCGGCCGCCCGATGACCGTAACATACGTGTACGTGTTCAGGTAAAATCCAGCATTGCGGATAAAGTAAAAGAGGCTTACAACTTCTTTAAGGAGGAAGTGGTAGAGTGTACTGACGGACTATTGGTAACATTTCGTGTCCGTCAGCCAGAGGATGTGCTTCCATGGGTACTTGGATGGGGAGCTGACGTGGTCGTACTCGAACCGGAGTCACTACGTATGCAGGTTCGAAAAGAAGCTTTAAAAATGTTGGAATGCTACTGACATACTGCTGTCAGTAGCACTTGTATATAGTGAGAGACAGATGATGAATAAAGGAGTGTTACGCCAATGAATACAATGGAAATCGCTCATAAAATGGAAGAGATCACGAATCACTACTTGCAAGAATTGGATCACTTCACATGGGAGCAATTGAGACAAAAGCCAAGCGAGAGTGAATGGTCACTCGGGCAAATGTATCTTCATCTCATTAACAGCGCAGTTTATATGCAACTTCGAAATATCGAATTGTGCAGGAAGGGGGAAGCAGGTTCAGTAGTGATAAATGGAGCCAAGTCAGAGGCAGGCGCTGCGG